>NZ_JAOCLC010000101.1:0-12121 GCF_029845105.1 Stenotrophomonas sp. GD03654
TCAGGTAAGCACCGCGGCGAGGTCCCCACTGCGGGGCGAACACGCCGACACCGCCGCCATCGCGCAGCTGGTAGCTGCGATCCAGTGCGTTGATCACGGCCAGCTGCACGTGCAACGGATGGCCGCTGTCGGCGTTGAAGTCGTGCCCCGCGCTGAGGTTCACCTGCAGGTACGACGGCAGCTCGCCACCATTGGGCACGCCCTCGATGTCCGAGCGCAGGCCGCTGCCGAACACGTAGTTGGCACCGATCCGGTTGTGCCCGGCGAAGGCGTAGCTGAGGCCACCTGACGAGGTCAGCTTCTGGTCGTGATCGAGATGGATCCAGTGGTCGGCCACATAGGCCAGCGCGTCCGGATCGAGGTTGTACTGGCTGGTGATCACCTGGGTGCCGATGGCCTTGTTGTACGCCGCGTTGAAGTAGGCGCTGAACGGACCGTTGCTGTAGTCGGCACTGAACTCCAGGCCGCGGATATGGCCACGGCGATAGTTGAAGGTCGAGTAGATGTAGGCGGCGCCGAACTGGCCTTCATCCTGCAGGCGCGCAACACGGCGGTCATACGCATCCACGCCCAGGGTCAGGTGCTCGCCCAGCTGCTGCGAGACGCCGATGTCGTAGTAGTCGCTGCGCTCGGCCAGCGGCGTGTTGTTGCCACCGCTGGGCTGCTGGTTGGTGGTGCCGTCGTATAGCGCGATGTCGCTGCTGGCGATCAGCTCGCTGGCCGGTGGCGTGAAGTAGCGTGAATAGCCGGCGTGCACGGTGGTGCTGTCGCTGGCATTCCAGACCACGCCCAGACGCGGGCTCAGCTGACCCTCGGTGCGACCGAAGGCTTTGTAGCGGTCACCGCGCAGACCATAGTTCACCGTCCAGTCGTCGCCGATCTTCCATTCGTCCTGCACATACAGCGCCACCGTGCTGGCGTGGAACGCGCTGCGATCCAGGATCAGCAACGGGGTAGTGCTGGACTGCTGGCCGGCGTCATCAACCGGGAACACCCAGCTGTTGTTGCTGGCCCGCGCGTTCTCGTAGTTGCCGTACAGGCCATAGCGCAGCGTATGGTCGTTGCCCAACGGCGTGGAAAAGTCGGCCTGCAGGGTGTTGGCGCGGTTGCTGCGCTGGACCTGCGAGGCGACGCCACTGAACACCAGATCGCCGACCACGTCGGGATTGAAGCCGACATCGCTGTAACGTTGCCCGGCCGAGACCTGGTAGGCGGTGCCACCCAGTGTGCCCTGCAGCACCAGCATGCCGAAGCGGGTGGTTTCGCGCTGGGTCTCATCCAGCTGGCTGGAATCAAAGGTGGTGGTGTCCAGGTAGCCGAACTGCGGCGTCTGGCCGGGGTTGACCGGAATCTGGAAGCGGTTGTTGGCGAAGCCGGCGAACACGCTCAGGCGGGTGGTGTCGTTGACCAGGTAGGTCAGGTCGGCGAACGCCTTGCCCTGATGGGTGTCGTCGTGCAGCGGCTTGCGTGAGCGGGTCGGGTTCTCCAGGCCGACCTCGTTCTGGTCGTAGTTGCCAGTCAGGAACCAGCTCCAGCGCCCCTGTGAGCCCCACCAGGAGGCATTCGGATTGACCTTGCCAAACGAGCCGGTGGTAATGCCGACGCTGCCGCCATTGCCGAGCTCGGCGCCACTGCGGGTGGTGATGTCGACCACCGCGGCGGTGCGCTCGCCGAACTGGGCCGGCAACGCGCCGTCCATCAGCCGGATGCTCTTGATCGTGCGCGCATCCAGAGTCTGGCCGAAGCCGGAGATCGACTCCGGCAGCAGCACACCGTTGATGCGGTACTGCAGGTTGGCGTGGTCGCCGCGCACGTGCACGCCGCCGTAGGAATCCTGGACCACGCCGGGCGCCTGCAGCAGCACCTGGCTGAGCGGCGCGGAGGCACCCAGCGGCTGTTTCTGGATGTCTTCGTCGGTGATCTGGTACTGGCTGCTGCCGATGTCCGGCGACAGCGCATTGCGGGCCTGGTCGAGCTGGGCGCTGACGGTGACCGTGTCGAGGTCCTTCACGGGAGCGGCGGCATCGGCGGCCACAGCGAGGGAAGGCAGACTGGCCAGGGACAGGGCGAAGGTGATGCCGGTAGCGAGGGGCGAGGGCTTCATGGCGGATAGGCTGTGGAAGGGGCCGGTGGGAGTGATTGTTACTTCGTAACAGTGCGTGGCGAATCATGCGCCTGTGCGGGCGACCGTGGGCATGCGGTTTCTGGCCGATCGCGATGCCCTTTCCCCGGCGTTCAGTCATGTGCAGAGCGCGCCCAGCCCTTTGCGCCAGCGGCTGGCTCTGCGACCATGACCGCCCCCCTCCCCGGAAGTCTGCAATGAGCCTGTCCGCCGTTCCGCCCGTTCTCGATCCCGCCGCGACCGCTGCTGGCGCTGCCTGGTCGCCGGAGAGCTGGCGCGGCAAGACCGCGTTGCAGATGCCGACTTACCCTGACCCGGTGGCGCTGGACGCCGCCCTGCACGAACTGAAGCGGCTGCCGCCGCTGGTCACCTCGTGGGAGATCCTGGCGCTGAAGCAGCAGTTGGCCGAGGCTCAGGAAGGCAAGCGCTTCCTGCTGCAGGGCGGCGACTGCGCCGAGAACTTCAGCGACTGCGAATCGGGCACCATCTCCAACCGCCTGAAGGTGCTGCTGCAGATGAGCCTGGTGCTGGTGCACGGCCTGCGCCAGCCGGTGATCCGCGTTGGCCGCTTCGCGGGCCAGTACGCCAAGCCGCGTTCGGCCGACACCGAGACCCGTGACGGCGTGACGCTGCCCAGCTACCGCGGTGACGTGATCAATGCCCCGGCGTTTACCGAAGCCGCGCGTCTGCCGGACCCGAAGCGGATGCTGCAGGCCCACGCACATTCGGCGATGACGATGAACTTCGTGCGGGCGCTGATCGACGGCGGTTTCGCCGACCTGCACCATCCCGAATACTGGAACCTGGAGTGGGTAAGCCACTCGCCGCTGGCGGCCGAGTACCAGAAGATGGTGGCGTCGATCGGCGATGCGGTGCACTTCATGGAGACCCTGGCCGGGGCCCGCGTGCACAACCTCAACCGCATCGATTTCTACACCTCGCACGAAGCGCTGCTGCTGCCCTACGAGCAGGCGCTGACCCGACAGGTGCCGCGCCAGCAGGGCTGGTTGAACCTGAGCACGCATTACCCGTGGATCGGCATGCGCACCGCCGCGCTTGACGGCGCGCACGTGGAATACCTGCGTGGCGTGCGCAATCCGATTGCGATCAAGGTAGGCCCGTCGGTGACGCCGGACCAGCTGCTGCGCCTGATCGATGTGCTCAACCCGCATGACGAGCCGGGTCGACTGAGCTTCATCCACCGCATGGGGGCCGCGCAGATCGCCGAGAAGCTGCCGCCGCTGCTGGATGCGGTCAAGCGTGATGGCCGCCGCGTGCTGTGGGTGTGCGATGCGATGCATGGCAACACTGAAAGCACCGCCAATGGCTTCAAGACGCGGCGCTTCGACAATGTGCGTGGCGAAGTGGAGATGTCGTTCGATCTGCATGCGGCCGCAGGCACGCGCCTGGGCGGTGTGCATCTGGAGCTGACCGGCGAAGACGTGACCGAGTGCACCGGTGGCGCGCGCGAACTGACCGAGCGTGACCTGGAGCGCGCGTATCGTTCAACGGTGGACCCGCGGTTGAATTACGAGCAGTCGCTGGAGATCGCGATGGCGATCGTGCGCAAGCAGGAGCAAGTGCGGTAAGGGTTTTTTCGGCAGGGCTTGCAGCCCTGCACCTGCCAGAAGCCGAAGCAACAGCAACGGCAGAAGCGGGCATTCCGTGGGATGGCGGGGCGGTGTGGGCAGGCAGGACACGCCGTGAACCCATCCATGGGGGCTCGATGGCGCCATCCATGGCGCCAACGGTCCTGCCTGCCCACACCGCCCCACCTCTGACAGATTCCGGCGGCTGTTGGTGGGTGTCGACCTTGGTCGACACGGTGGATCCACGCCATGCGTGGATGCTTTTGGATTCCAATTCGAAATATTCGATTCCGATGGAGATTCATCCACGCATGGCGTGGATCTACTGCAGATCGCGGGAATCTGTCGAAGGCGGGGTGGGTCCGGTTGCGGGAGTGTCCGCGGCATGGATGCCGCGGCCAAGCCCCCATGGATGGGTTTACGGCGTCTCCCGCAACCGGACCCACCCTGGCATCCCACAGGAAACCCGCTTCTGCTTCTGCTTCGGCTGTTGCCGTTGCTCCAGCACGCAGCAGGTGCAGGGCTGCAAGCCCTGCCGACCAACACCCTGCTTACGAACGGCTGACGTGACGCTCATGCGCCATGCGCGAGGCTGTCCACCTGGTTGTTCGACTGGAGGTGGCAACGGTGCACTGGCAGAGCGCACAGGCCTACGCATGGCCGTTGGGATTGGCCGTGGTGGTGGGCGGCATCGGCGCGTGGCTGATCCTGTGGATCTATCACCGGCTGAAAGGGCGTGATCGCCGGCGTGCGCGCATCGGGCGCGTGCTCGGGCTGCCGATGGCCACCGCGTGGCCGCTGCTGCTCTTGATTCCCGCCTTGCAGGCGACGCCACTGCAGGATCCGTTGCTGGGCCATCTGCAGCACGGACTACACATTGCATTGATGGCCTGCTTCGTCTGGCTGCTGGTACGCGCGGTGGCGGCGGGCGAGCGCGCGATCCTGCGCAGCCATCCCATCGATGTCTCCGACAACCTGGAGGCACGCCGCATCCAGACCCAGACGCGGGTACTCAGTCGCGTGCTGATGGGCGGCATCATCGTGCTGGGCGCATCGCTGGTGCTGCTGACCTTCCCGATGGTGCAGAAGATCGGCACGGCGCTGCTGGCGTCGGCGGGCCTGATCGGACTGGTGGCGGGCATCGCCGCCAAGCCGGTGTTCGGCAACCTCATCGCCGGCCTGCAGATCGCACTGACGCAGCCGATCCGCCTGGACGACGTGGTGATCGTCGAGGGCGAGTGGGGACGCATCGAGGAGATCGGCAGCAGCTACGTGGTGGTGCGGATCTGGGATGAGCGGCGGATGGTGGTGCCGCTGACCTGGTTCATCGAGAACCCGTTCCAGAACTGGACGCGGCGCAGCGCCGACCTGCTCGGTACCGCATTCTTCTGGCTGGACTACCGCGCGCCCATTGCGGCGATCCGCGCCGAGCTGGAGCGCATCTGCCGGGGCGAAGCGCTGTGGGATGGCCGGGTCTGCGTGACCCAGGTGACCGAGACCAGCGAGCGTGCGATCCAGGTGCGCCTGCTGGTCAGCGCGCGCAGCTCCGGTGATGCCTTCGACCTGCGTTGCCTGGTGCGCGAACGCATGCTCGATTTCCTCGCACGTGAGCATCCGCAGTCGTTGCCGCAGGTGCGTGCGCGGCTGCAACACGAAGACGAGCTGGATATGCCGCGTGGCCCGAGGGCGCGCACTGCGGATGTGCGTTCGCCGGGTGCTGAAGATGGTGAGGCGGCGATCGTGCCAGCGGAGCCCGACCAGCCGCTGTAGAGCCGAGCCATGCTCGGCTGCTTTCGATTTTCCGTTGAAGCCGAGCGTGGGCTTGGCTCTACAGAAACACGATCACGGCTCGCCGGCGTCGATCAGTGCATCGGTATCGAAGTGCGGCGGGCGCCGTGCGCGCGTGCGCTGTTCGTAGGCGTAGGCCATTTCGATCAGCTTCGGTTCGCTCCAGGCGGTGCCCATGAACAGCAGGCCGACCGGCAGGCCATCGATCTGGCCCATCGGCACGGTCAGGCTGGGATAACCGGCCACGGCGGCGGCGCTGTAGCTCTCGCCGGGGAAGTCGTCGCCTTCGCTGCGGATCGGCCATGCCACGCCGGTGGTTGGCGCCACCAGAGCGTCAAGCTGGTGGGTGGCGAGGGCGACGTCGATGCCTTCCGGGCCGGCCAGGCGGCGCGCATCGCTGCGTGCGCGGATGTAGGCGGGGTCGGCCAGGCCGGCGGTGGCATCGGCTTCCACCAGCAGCTCCTGGCCGAACAGGCCCAGTTCCTGCTTGCTGTGCGCCTGGTTGAAGGCGATCAGCTCGGCCAGGGTGCGCAGTGGCGCGCGGTGGGTGCTGAAGTAGCGCTCCAGCCCGGCCTTGAACTCGTACAGCAGCAGCGTGCGCTCGGCCTCGGCCCAGGCGCCCTGGTTGGGCAGCTCCACCGGCACCACCACGGCGCCGGCGCGACGCAGCTCGGTCGCCGCCTGTTCGATCAGTGGCGGCATGCCACGGTACTTCAGCAGCGGTGTCTGCAGCAGGCCGATGCGCTTGCCGCGCAGGCCCTGCGGGTCCAGGCGCGCGGTGTAGTCGTAGACCGCACGGCCGGGCATGGTCGCGGTGGCGGGGTCGGCATCGTCGCGGCCCGCGATCGCGGTCAGTACAGCGGCGGCGTCGGCGACACTGCGCGCCACCGGTCCAGCGGTGTCCTGGCTGAAGGAGATCGGGATGATGCCGTCGCGGCTGACCAGGCCGACCGTCGGTTTCAGGCCGACCACACCGTTGATCGCCGCCGGGCAGACGATGCTGCCGTCGGTCTCGGTGCCGATCGCCACGCTGGCCAGGTTGGCGGCCACGGCCACCGCGCTGCCGCTGCTGGAGCCACAGGGCGAATGGCTCAGCCGATAGGGATTGCGGGTCTGGCCGCCACGCGCGCTCCAACCGGAGATCGAATCATTGCCGCGGAAATTGGCCCATTCGCTCAGATTGGTCTTGCCCAGCACCACCGCACCGGCTTCGCGCAGCCGCCGTACCAGGTATGCATCGTCCGGACGGAATCCCTGCAGCGCCAGCGAGCCGGCACTGGTGGCCATCGGCGCGGCGTTGATGTTGTCCTTCAACAGCAGCGGGATGCCATGCAGCGGGCCACGCAGGCGACCATCACGGCGCTCGCGGTCGCGCGCGGCGGCTTCCTTCAGGGCATCGGGGTTGAGCTCGATCACCGCGCGCAGGCGCGGCCCGGTGCGGTCCAGGGCAGCGATGCGCTGCAGGTAGGCCTGGGTCAGGGTGGTGCTGTCCAGTTCACCGGCGGTCATCCGCGCCTGCAGGTCGGTGACATCGGTTTCGGCGTACGGGAACGGCACGTTGCGGCTCGCAGGTTCGGCCGCATGCGCGCTGGGCGTGGCCGGACTGCAGCCAGCCGAAAGCAGCGCAGGCAGCGCGGCGAGCAGGCAGGTCAGCAGAGGCGGCAAGGACGGGCGCATGGGGCGGCTTGGTCGGCTCCAATCCCCAGTGTAGCCGGTGCTCAGCGGTGGCGCTTGCGCAGGTCGCGGGCGAGGACGTAGACAACGATCAGGTTGATCGCCAGGATCGTCCACGACGGCCAGCCGGGGTGGCGGATGATCGCGAAGATATCGAAGGGCAGGTACAGCGAGGCGGTCAGGCAGCCCAGCCAGGAGGCCCAGGCCTTGGCCCGCCAAAGGCCCCAGGCTTCGACCAGGTGCAGCAGGCCGTAGCCGATCATCCCCGCCGCGGCCAGGTGGACCGCGTCGGGGCTGATCATGTGCAGCAGCGAGGGCAGGGTGCCATGGTCCGGGTCCAGGCTGAAACGCCGGATCAGGACCATGATGCCGTGCCGCAGCGGCTGCGGTCCGAGCACTTCCAGCCCGGTGGCGGCCAACAGTGCCAGCATCGCCTTGCTCGCTTCGAGCAGGGCGATGACATGGAGACCCGGATGCCGGTGTGGATCCGGGTTGTAGCCGCTCTGGTTCACGGGGTGCTGGCTCAGCCGCCGCGCGAAGCCTTCTTGCGGTCGCTTTCGGTCAGGAACTTCTTGCGCAGACGGATCTCCTTCGGGGTGATCTCGACCAGCTCGTCGTCTTCGATGAAGTCCAGGGCCTGTTCCAGCGAGTACTTGATCGCCGGGGTCAGCTGGATCGCATCGTCCTTGCCCGAAGCGCGCATGTTGGTCAGCGGCTTGGTCTTGATCGCGTTGACGGTCAGGTCGTTGTCCTTGGAGTGGATGCCGACCAGCTGACCTTCATACACGTTGTCGCCTTCAGCAGCGAACAGCTTGCCGCGCTCCTGCAGAGGGCCCAGCGAGTAGGCCGGCGTGGTGCCCGGCGCATTGGCGATCATCACGCCGTTGATGCGCTTGGCGATCGCGCCCTGTTCCTTCGGACCGTAGTGGTCGAACACGTGGAACAGCAGGCCCGAACCCTGGGTGAGGGTCTTGAACTCGTTCTGGAAACCGATCAGGCCACGGGCCGGGATCTGGTACTCCAGGCGCACACGGCCCTTGCCATCCGGTTCCATGTTCTTCAGCTGGCCCTTGCGGGTGCCGAGCTTTTCCATCACGCCGCCCTGGTGGATTTCTTCGATGTCCACCACCAGCTGCTCGATCGGCTCCATCATCTGGCCGTCGATTTCCTTGATGATCACTTCCGGGCGCGACACGGCCAGCTCGTAGCCTTCGCGACGCATGTTCTCGATCAGCACCGACAGGTGCAGTTCGCCACGGCCGGAGACCAGGAACTTGTCGGCATCTTCCAGCTGTTCGACCTTCAGGGCCACGTTGTGGACCTGCTCGCGGTCCAGGCGGTCCTTGATCTGGCGGCTGGTCAGGAACTTGCCACCGGACAGGTCCTTGTTGCCGGCGAACGGCGAGTTGTTGACCTGGAAGGTCATCGAGATGGTCGGCTCGTCGACGGTCAGCGCCGGCAGCGCCTCCGGGGTATCCGGGTGGCACAGGGTGTCGGAGATGGTCAGCTCCGGAATGCCGGAGATGGCCACGATGTCACCGGCTTCGGCGGTGTCCTGCTCGATGCGCTCCAGGCCCAGGAAGCCCAGCACCTGGGCAACCTTGCCGTTGCGCTTCTTGCCTTCACGGTCGATGACCGCAACCTGCATGTTCTTCTTCAGGGTGCCGCGCTGGATGCGGCCGATGCCGATCACGCCCACGAAGTTGTTGTAGTCCAGCTGGCTGATGCGCATCTGGAACGGGCCTTCCGGGTCCACTTCCGGACGCGGGGCGTGCTGCATGATCGCTTCGTACAGCGGGGTCATGTCGCCGTCGCGCACGGTGTCTTCCAGGCCGGCGTAGCCGTTCAGGGCCGAGGCGTAGACGATCGGGAAGTCCAGCTGCTCATTGGTGGCGCCGAGCTTGTCGAACAGGTCGAAGACCTGGTCGATCACCCATTCCGGACGCGCGCCCGGACGGTCGATCTTGTTGACCACGACGATCGGCTTGAAGCCCATCGCGAAGGCCTTCTGGGTCACGAAGCGGGTCTGCGGCATCGGGCCGTCCATCGCATCGACCAGGATCAGCACGGTGTCGACCATCGACAGCACGCGCTCGACCTCACCGCCGAAGTCGGCGTGGCCGGGGGTGTCGACGATGTTGATCCGGTTCTTGATGCCGGTCTTCTTGTCTTCCCAGGTGATGGCGGTGTTCTTGGCCAGGATGGTGATGCCGCGTTCCTTTTCCTGATCGTTGCTGTCCATCACGCGCTCGGCGAGGACGGTGCGCTCGGACAGGGTGCCGGACTGCTTCAGCAGCTGGTCGACCAGGGTGGTCTTGCCATGGTCGACGTGAGCGACGATGGCGATGTTGCGAAGATTTTCGATGGACATACGAAAGGGGGCCAGTCGGCGCCGGATTTGGAAAAAGAAGTCCAACATTATACGTCGAACTTGACGATTCGCGAAAAGATGGATTTCACGCCGGTCCGGGGCGCCATTCAGGTGGCTGTCCAGCGCTCCGGCCCAGGCCGCCAGGAGGGACAGGCGGCGCTGCCCGTCCGGTGGCTGAAGCCGGCGTCTCCACCGATGGTCGAAGCCGCCGCCGCCACGAGGCAGGTGTAAACTAGGTGGCTAGACGCGTTCCCCTCTGCATCAAGGATCTTCATGTCCCTCATCGCCACTTTCGACACCACCCAGGGCCCGATCAAGGTCGAGCTGTTCGCCGACAAGGCGCCGCTGACCGTGGCCAACTTCGTGAACCTGGTCAAGCACGGCTTCTATGACGGCCTGATCTTCCACCGCGTGATTGCCGACTTCATGATCCAGGGCGGCTGCCCGCAGGGTCGTGGCACCGGCGGCCCGGGCTACAAGTTCGAAGACGAGAAGAATGGCGTGAAGCACGAGGTCGGCTCGCTGTCGATGGCCAACGCCGGCCCGAACACCAACGGCAGCCAGTTCTTCATCACCCACATCAAGACCGACTGGCTGGACGGCCGCCACACCGTCTTCGGCAAGGTCCTGGAAGGCCAGGCCATCGTCGATTCGGTCAAGCAGGGCGACGTGATCCATTCGATCACCCTGGAAGGCGACGTCGACGCCGTGCTGGCCGCCCAGGCCGACCGCGTCGCCGAGTGGAACAAGCACCTCGCCGCCTGATTCCCCTTCGAAACGGCCACCCACGGGTGGCCGTTTCCCTGTTCCCCGCCGCCCGCCCGGCCTGCGTGGCCATGCCTGCGGCGTCCCATCAAACGCTTGCAAGCAAGAGGAAACCCCCATGAAAGCACCCGTTCGTGTTGCCGTGACCGGCGCCGCCGGCCAGATCGGTTATGCCCTGCTGTTCCGCATCGCCTCCGGCGAAATGCTGGGCAAGGACCAGCCGGTCATCCTGCAGCTGCTGGAACTGCCGGTCGACAAGGCCCAGGCCGCCCTGAAGGGCGTGATGATGGAACTGGAAGACTGCGCCTTCCCGTTGCTGGCCGGCATGGTCGGCACCGATGATGCTGAAGTGGCGTTCAAGGACGCCGACATCGCCCTGCTGGTCGGCGCGCGTCCGCGTGGCCCGGGCATGGAGCGCAAGGACCTGCTGCTGGAAAACGCCAAGATCTTCACCGCCCAGGGCGCAGCGCTGAACAAGGTCGCCAGCCGTGACGTGAAGGTGCTGGTGGTCGGCAACCCGGCCAACACCAATGCCTACATCGCAATGAAGTCGGCTCCGGATCTGAAGCCGGAAAACTTCACCGCCATGCTGCGCCTGGACCACAACCGTGCCCTTAGCCAGCTGTCGACCAAGCTCGGCAAGCCGGTTGGTGGCATGGAGAAGCTGGTCGTGTGGGGCAACCACAGCCCGACCATGTACCCGGACTACCGTTTCGCCACCGCCGATGGCGCGTCGATCGCCGATGCGATCAACGACCAGGAGTGGAACGCCAACACCTTCATCCCGACCGTCGGCAAGCGCGGCGCGGCGATCATCGAGGCCCGTGGCTCGTCCTCGGCCGCTTCGGCCGCCAATGCAGCGATCGACCACGTGCGTGACTGGGTGCTGGGCAGCAACGGCAAGTGGGTCACCATGGGCGTACCGTCCGATGGTTCCTACGGCATTCCGGAAGGCGTGATCTTCGGCTTCGCGGTGACCACCGAGAACGGCAAGTACACCCTGGTCAAGGATCTGCCGATCGACGACTTCAGCCAGAAGTACATCGACAAGACCCTGGCCGAGCTGGAAGAAGAGCGCGCCGGCGTCGCCCACCTGCTGGGCTGATGCAGGCGGTACCGGCTCCGGCCGGTACGCAGAAAACGGGGAGGCTTCGGCTTCCCCGTTTCTGTTTGGACGGATACGGAACCGCATGATCCACCTGCATTACATCGACGACGCGCTGCTGGTGGCCGAGAAGCCGGCCGGCCTGCTGTCCGTGCCAGGCCGCAGCGCCGAGAACCAGGACTGCATGGTCGCGCGCCTGCAGGCGCTGTACCCGGACGCGTTGACCGTGCATCGGCTGGACCAGGTGACCTCCGGGCTGCTGCTGCATGCGCGTGGCAAGGACATGCAGGCGGCGTTGTCGATGCAGTTCGAGCAGCGCCAGGTTGGCAAGCGGTATGAAGCGGTGGTGCAGGGGCTACTCGAGGGTGATGCCGGCGAAGTGGACCTGCCGTTGATCGTGGACTGGCCGAACCGACCGAAGCAGATGGTCGATCACGAACGCGGCAAGCCGGCGCTGACGCGCTGGCGCGTCATGGCGCGTGATGTTGAAGCGCAGCGCACCCGCGTGGCGTTGAAACCGATCACTGGCCGCAGCCATCAGCTGCGTCTGCACATGGCCAGTCTTGGCCATCCCATCGTCGGTGACGTGCTGTATGGCGCCGCACCGGCGCAGCGCGTGCATCTGCATGCGCGCAGCCTGCAGTTCACCCACCCGGTGACGGGCGCGGCGCTCGCGTTCGAGTCTGCGGCTCCGTTCTAGGGGTTCG
>NZ_JAOCLC010000102.1:0-11698 GCF_029845105.1 Stenotrophomonas sp. GD03654
GTTTACTCGCCAGCCGCACCGGCCGAGGCGCCCGGACGACGGCGGCGACGGCGGCGCTTGCGCGGTGCCCCGCTCTCGTCATCACCCTCTTCGCTGTGCATCACGTCCAGCGACGATTCCAGCTCGCGGCCGGACTGCGCCTGTGCCTCGCGCCAGAACTCGACATCGGCGGCGTGCTCGGCCGAGGCCACCTGACGCAGGCTGAGGAAGTCGAATGCAGCACGGAAACGCGGATGGGTCAGGGTGCGGAATACGCGCTTGCGCTGGCGTGAGCCGAAACGCGACTGCAGCAGCCAGATCTCCTGCATCGGCATCGAGAAACGGCGCGGCAGCGCGATGGTGCTCAGCTGCTGCACGGTGACGCGGTCGGCGGCACGGCGCTGCGCTTCCTCCGGTGCCACGCCCTGCTTGAGCAGGGTCGCCTGCGCGCGGCAGAACGCCGGCCACAGCAGCAGCGCGAACAGGAACGCCGGCGAGACCGGCTCGTCGTTGGCCACGCGCGCATCGGTGTTGGCCAGACCCTCGACCAGCATGCGGCGCAGCGCGCCAGTGCGGTTGGACTTCAGCGCCTTGGCGCTTTCCGGGAACAGCACGTCGAGCAGGCCGTAGCGCTCCAGGCCTTCGAAGCTGGCCACGCCGTGCCCGGACAGGAACAGCTTCAGCACTTCCTCGAACAGGCGTGCCGGCGCCGCTTCGTTGAGCAGGCCGGCCAGGTGCGGGATCGGCGCGGCGGTGCCCTCTTCGATCTGGAAGCCGAGCTTGGCCGCCAGGCGCACCGCACGCAGCATGCGCACCGGGTCTTCCTGGTAGCGCTGCACCGGGTCGCCGATGAGCTTCATCAGGCGCGCCTGCACGTCTTCGAAGCCGCCGGTGTAGTCACGTACCGAGAAGTCCTCGATGGCGTAGTACAGGGCGTTGCAGGTGAAATCGCGGCGGATGGCGTCGTCTTCGATGGTGCCGTACACGTTGTCGCGCACGAGCATGCCGTTTTCCATCTCGCGGTCACCGCTGCCGTCATCGCTGTTGGCGCGGAAGGTGGCGACTTCGATGATCTCGCGGCCGAACACAACGTGGGCGAGGCGGAAGCGGCGGCCGATCAGGCGGCAGTTGCGGAACAGCTGCTTGACCTGTTCGGGCGTGGCGTCGGTAGCCACGTCGAAATCCTTGGGTTGGCCATTGACCAGCAGGTCGCGCACCGCGCCGCCGACAAGATAGGCGCCGAAGCCTGCATCGCGCAGGCGATAAAGCACGCGCAGGGCGTTCGGGCTGATGTCCTTGCGGGAGATCGTGTGCTGGTCGCGCGGGATGACGCGCAGGCTGAACGGTGATGTAGCAGAGGAAATGATGTTGGCGCTTCCGGTTGAAGTTTCGGGATTGCCCAATGGCATCGAGGTGCATATACTAGCGCTCCTGCCTCGGCAGCGACACAGTTACGCTCCCTTCGTCTAGTGGTTAGGACGTGGCCCTCTCAAGGCTAAAACAGGGGTTCGAGTCCCCTAGGGAGCGCCAGTCGCCGCAGCAGGAACCGAAAAAGCCCGCCTTGTGCGGGCTTTTCTGTTTTCCGGGATTGCAGTGATTGCGGTCGGGTTGGTCGCTTTGGCGCCTCCCTGCAATCGGCTCGAGCCGGTGGGGTCACCCAGGGCAGGACACGCCGTGAACCCATCCATGGGGGCTCGATGGCACCATCCTTGGCGCCAACGGTCCTGCCCTGGGTGACCCCACCGACTCTGGACGGTTTCCCGCCAGCTGCGGCAACAACCGACCAGCGCTTCGCCGCATCCGCACGCACCATGAAACTGTCAGGAGGGGGCAGGCCGCCCTCTCCAGGACCGTTGGCGCCATGGATGGCGCCATCGAGCACCATGGATGGGCTCTTGCGTGTCCTGGAGAGGGCGGCCTGCCCCCTCACACTCTGGACAAGCAGGCGCCAACGGAACGCAACCGAAGCCAGTCGCCGTCAGCCTTCCATCTGCTCCAGCTCCTTGCCTTTGGTCTCGCGCACGTAGCGGACCACGAAGAAGATCGAGAGCATGGCGGCAACCGTATAGATGCCATAGGCACCGGCCAGGCCGATGCCGGCCAGCAGCATCGGGAAGGTCACGGTGATCGCGAAATTCGATGTCCACTGCGCCGCGCCGGCAACGGCCAACGCCGGGCCGCGGATCTGGTTGGGGAACATCTCGCCCAGCATCACCCACATCACCGGGCCCCAGGACATGTTGAAGAACACCACGTAGACATTGGCCGCGACCAGCGCCAGTCGGCCCATACCGCCGGACAACTGCAGTCGGCCGTCGGCCAGGCTGCCACTGGCGAAGGCAACCACCATCAACACCAGCGCCACCGACATGCCGACCGAGCCGATCCACAGCAACGGCTTGCGCCCGATGCGGTCGATCAACAACACCGTCAGCAGGCAGGCGCCGATGCTCAGCGCGCCGGACAGCACGTTGATCAGCAGTGCGTCGCTTTCCGAGAAGCCCACCGCCTGCCACAGCACTGCGCCGTAGTAGAACACCACATTGATGCCGACCAGCTGCTGGAACATGGCCAGACCGATGCCCACCCACAGGATCGGACGCAGCCTGCCGGTGGCCTTGTTGCGCAGGTCGCCGAAGCGCGGCTTGTGCTGGTCCTGGGCCAGACTGGCTTCGATCTCGGCCTGCTTGGCCGCCGCTGAGGCCTCGCCGTACAGCCGCGACAGTACCGCCCTCGCCTGCTGCTGACGCCCCTTCAGGACCAGGAAGCGCGGGCTTTCCGGAATCACCAGCAACAACAGCAGGAACAGCCCCGACGGCAGTGCCTGCATCCAGAACATCCAGCGCCAGGCCTCATGGCCCAGCCATAGCGGCTCGGTCGACGCGCCGGCGGCACGGGCCAGCAGGTAATTGCTGAGGAAAGCTGCGAACAGGCCGCAGATGATCGCCATCTGCTGCACCGTGGCCAAGCGCCCGCGATAGCGCGCCGAGGCCACTTCGGCAATGTAGGCCGGCGACATCACGCTGGCCGCGCCCACCGCGAAACCGCCGAGCACGCGTGCGGCAATGAACAGCCAGGAGGCGTGAGCGGCACCGGCACCCAGCGCCGAGACCAGGAACATCAGCGCCGAGGCGATCAGCACGCCACGACGGCCCAGGCGATCTCCCAGCCAACCGGCCAGGAAGGCACCGATCGCGCAGCCCAGCAGCATCGAGGCGACTTCGAAACCGAGCGCCGCCTCGCTGGAGTTGAAGGCCTGGCGCAGGCCATCGACCGTGCCATTGATGACCCCACTGTCGAAGCCGAACAGGAATCCACCCAGGGTGGCCACGCAGCTGATCAGGACGATGAATGCAGTGTTCTCACCGCCATGGGAGGCGATGTCGGGTTGGGCTGGGGACATGGACGATCCTGCTGGGAAGGGGTCCGGCCATCCGACGCAGCCGGCTGACCCGCAGCGTCGCACAGGCCTCACCCCGCCGCCAATGACCGCCACGGTCGCGCCTGCCAGACGCCCGATTTCCGTCCCGCGCCGACACCGGGGGCCAACCTGTTCTAGAATTGGCGGGTTCAGGAATCGATCCACCCCCAGCCCATGCCCTTTGTCGTCACCGAAAACTGCATCAAGTGCAAACACACCGATTGCGTGGAAGTGTGCCCCGTGGATTGCTTCCACGAAGGCCCGAACTTCCTGGTGATCGACCCGGATGAGTGCATCGACTGCACCCTCTGCGAACCGGAGTGCCCGGTCAACGCGATCTTCCCGGAGGACGATGTTCCTGCCGGCCAGGAAAGCTTCGTCGCCCTCAACGCCGAGCTGGCGAAGGAGTGGCCGGTGCTGACCGTGCGCAAGGACCCACCCGCCGACGCCGGCGAATGGGACGGCAAGCCGGACAAGCTGAAGCTGCTGGAGCGCTGAGAAGCGCCCGCAGCGGTAACGAAAAGGGCGCCCACGGGCGCCCTTTTCTGTTTTCCGGTAAACGCCAACCGCAAGATCCGGTATGCCAACCTTGCGATCCGGTAGGTGCCAACCTTGGTTGGCACAGAAGCGCCGACCAAGATCGGCCTCTCCCCGGGTGGGTGCGGACCTGGGCCGCACCCACCCGACCGGCCCTTACTGGGCCAGCTTCGCCTTCAGCGCGGCGATCAGCTTCACCGGCGCTTCGGCGGTGGCCGGCAGGCCACGCGGATCGACCGCGGAGATGTAGGCGCCAGCATCGACGGCGACCACGCGGACCAGGAAGTTGCTGCCTTCGTAGGCCACGTCGTACGAGCCCAGCAGCTGCGCGCGGCTGGCGATGGTCACGCCTTCCACGCCTTCCAGCGCGGTACCAACCTTGGCGAAAGCTTCATCTTTGCCACCGGCGATGGTGAAACCGGTGTTGCCCACGGCCGGGGCCGCGGCCACCGGGGCTGCCGGCTTGGTCGCCGACGCCAGCGTCGGCACCTTGTTGTCACCGGTGGTGGTCGGCAGGTTCAGGTCCGGCGGCACTTCCAGCGGACGCATTTCCGGGGCCAGGGCGTAGTCGCCCTTGACGCCACGCTTGAAGCAGCCGGTGGTGCCGGCGGCAACGGCCACCGCAAGCAGGGCGTAGGACAGCACGCGGACAGTGGAAACGGATTGACGCATGTGAATCTCCTGGGTCAGACCAAGACGGAAGGTCAGTGGCTGGAAAGGGCTTCAAGGGCGGCGATGTCGCCGGCAAGATGGTCGGCGGCCGCGTGGTGCGGCGCCGACAGTGGCAGCAGCGGCAGGCGCAGGTCGTGGCCGATGCCGATACGGCGCAGCAGCGCCTTGACCGGGATCGGGTTCGGTTCAACGCCGCAGAATTCATGGAACGGCTGCAGGCGCGCATCCCAGGACTCGGTGGCCTCGTGATCGTGGGCGGCGGCCAGCTCGCACATGCGGCGGTAGGCACCTGGCAGCACGTTGGAACCGACCGAGATCAGGCCGTCGATACCAGCCCGGATCGAACGCGCGGCCGTACCGTCGTCGCCGCTGAGCACGGCGAACTGCGGGCTGCGCAGTGCGAGCAGCGCCTGCACCCGGCCAGTGTCGCCCACCGCCTCCTTGATGCCGACGATGTTGGGGTGGCTGGCCAGTTCGGCCACGGTGTCCGGCTGCATGTCGCACCCGGTACGGCCGGGCACGTTGTACAGCACGACCGGCAGCCCGCCCTGGTCGGCAACCGCGCGGTAGTGGGCGATCAGGCCGGCCTGGGTCGGCCGCACGTACGGCGGGGTGACCACCAGCGCGTGGCTGGCGCCAAGCGCGGCGGCACGGCGGGTCTGTTCGATGGTCTTGGCGGTGCCCGACAGGCCGGTACCGGCCATGACCGGGATGCGGCCGCCGATGCGCTCGACCGCGCTGGCCAGCAGCAGGTCGTACTCGGCATCGGTGAGGGTCGCTGCTTCACCGGTCGAGCCGGCTACGACAACGCCATGGACGCCACCTTCCAGTTGCAGATGCAGCAGGCGCTGCCAACCGTCGGGATCGAGGGCACCGTCGGCCCGGAACGGGGTCGCCAGCGCGGTGATGAGGCCGGAAAGGGACAAGGACGTGCTGCTCTTGGCTGGGAAGGGAAAACGCCCGCCACGAAAGGCCGGGGGCGACCTGAATGTTACTTGCGGCGCGAAAGCACGGGCAAGTATGCTGGACACCGGTGGATCCCCGCCTCAGGCGGGCATTCAGACTAACGCATGCATTACCCGGAATCGCCTTGACCGACACCACCCCGCGCCCCGCGCCGAGCGAAAACCACCTCCTGATCAACGCCTACACGACGCATCCGGAGTCCCCCCTGCTGTCCGTCACCCGCCGCATTGCCGACAGCGGCTGCAATCTGGTGGACGCACGCCTGGCCACGGTCGGCCGCGATGTGTCGGTCACCGCCCTGGCCACCGGCTCCTGGGACTCGGTGGCCAAGCTGGAAGCGATGCTGACCCGGCTGGAGCGCGAAGAGGGCCTGAAACTGGTCTGGTACCGCACCGCCGCCAAGCAGGCGCAGTCCAACCTGCTGCCGTACATCGTCGAAGTGATCGCCGCCGACAAGCCCGGCATCCTGTTCCAGCTGGCCGATTTCTTCGACCGCCAGGGCATCACCATCGAGAACCTGCAGAGCACGCGCTACCGCGCCATGCAGACCGGTGCGGAGATGTTCAGCGCGCAGGTCACCATCGGCGTGCCGGCCAACATGCACATCGCCGCGCTGCGCGACGATTTCCTTGAATTCTGCGACCACCTGAACCTGGACGCGATCATGGACCCGATGAAATTCTGATTCTTCGCGCGCCTCTCACGGGCGCGTGGCGTTTCATGCAATTGTCGTAGAAAGAACCCAGGCTCGACAGAAGGACCTCATGAACAACGGCGATACCCTGGACAGCACCACCCTCTCCCTGCCGCTGGCACTGTCCGGTGGCGAACAGGCCACTCTCGGCGACTACGCCGGCCACTGGCTGGTGCTGTACTTCTATCCCAAGGACAGCACCCCCGGCTGCACCACCGAAGGCATCGACTTCAACGCACTGCTGCCGAAGTTCAAGAAGGCAGGCGCGGTGGTACTCGGTGTCTCGCGCGACTCGGTGAAGTCGCACGACAACTTCTGTGCCAAGCAGGGCTTCAACTTCCCGCTGGTCAGCGATGGCGACGAAGCGCTGTGCAGCGCCTTCGACGTGATCAAGATGAAGAACATGTACGGCAAGCAGGTACGTGGCATCGAACGCAGCACCTTCCTGATTTCCCCCGACAGCCGCATCGTGCAGTCCTGGCGCAAGGTCAAGGTTGCCGGCCATGCCGATGCCGTTCTCGCCGAACTGAAGGCCTCCCAGTCCAAGTGAGTCCCACTGCCTACTGTGTCTGCCATCACCCTGCCCCGCAGCAGGCCGTGGTGGTTTTTCCCTGTCCGTAACCAGGAATCGACGATGACCCGAGGCAAGCGCATCTACGTGCTGGATACCAATGTGCTGATGCACGATCCCACCGCGCTGTTCAAATTCGAGGAGCACGACGTTTACCTGCCCATGCAGGTGATCGAGGAGCTGGACAACGGCAAGAAGGGCACCTCCGAGGCGAGCCGCAACGCCCGCCAGGTGAGCCGCTTCCTCAATGAGCTGGTGCAGGAATCCGGCCTGGACAACCTGGCCGACGGCATTCCGCTGCAGCGCCCCAATGGCCTGCAGCTGCGCGGCAAGCAGAGCGCCGGCAAGCTGCGCTTCCAGACCAGCCATTTCGACGCGGGCAAGAGCTTTGGCAAGGTCATTCCCGACAATGCCATCCTCGGCGCGATCCTGGCGCTGAAGGAAGAAACCCCGGACCTGCCGGTGGTGTTCGTTTCCAAGGACATCAACCTGCGGATCAAGGCGGCCATCGCCGGCATCGTGTCCGAGGACTACGAGAATGACCGCGCGCTGGACGATTTCAGCCTGCTCTACACCGGCGCCACCGAGCTGCCGGAAGACTTCTGGAAGCGCCACGGCGACGACCTGCGCAGCTGGAGCGACAAGGGCCGCACGCATTACGAAATCCTCGCGCAGGATGGCGAGGAGTGGTACCCGAACCAGTACGTCTACCTGCCGGGCGAAGACGAAGTCGAGCTACGCGTCAGCCGCGTGGTCGGCGACGGCAAGGTGGTGCTGTCGCTGGTCGATGATTTCCGCCACGGCAGCCACGCCGTGTGGGGCATCAGCGCCCGCAACCGCGAGCAGAACTTCGCGCTCAATGCACTGATGGACCCGGAGATCGACTTCGTCACGCTGCTGGGCACCGCCGGCACCGGCAAGACCCTGCTGGCGCTGGCTGCCGGCCTGGCGCAGACGATGGACCAGCAGCGCTACCGCGAGATCATCATGACCCGCGCCACGGTCAGCGTCGGCGAGGACATCGGCTTCCTGCCCGGCACCGAGGAAGAGAAGATGACGCCGTGGATGGGCGCGCTGACCGACAACCTGGAAGTGCTCACGCACAATCAGGAAGGCGGCACCTGGGGCCGCCAGGCCACCAACGACCTGCTGGCCAGCCGCATCAAGATCCGCTCGATGAACTTCATGCGCGGCCGCACCTTCCTGTCACGCTACCTGATCCTGGACGAGGCGCAGAACCTCACCCCCAAGCAGATGAAGACGCTGATCACCCGTGCCGGCCCCGGCACCAAGATCGTCTGCCTGGGCAACGTGGAGCAGATCGACACGCCCTACCTGACCGAGACCACCTCGGGCCTGACCTACGCGGTGGATCGCTTCAAGAACTGGCCGCACAGCGCGCACATCACCCTGCGCCGTGGCGAGCGCTCGCGCCTGGCCGATTACGCTTCGGAGGTGTTGTGAACCGCTGCACCCGCCTGCTGCTGCCCACGGCTGCGATCACCCTCGCAGCCGTGCTCGGCGCCTGCACCACCACGCGCGGCCCGGCCAGCGTGCCGACCGCCGAGCGTACCGGCCAGTCCTGGGTGGTCACCCGCCCGATCATCGCCGCGCAGGTGCTCGACACCTGCTCGCGCCCCAGTCCTGGCCGCGAGGCCGGGCGGGTCAGCGGCTACTGGGCACCCAGCCGGCAGCAGATCGACCAGCTGGAAGCGCAGCTGTCGTCGCTGGAATCACAGGTACCGAAGGTGCTGGACTTCGACCGCCAGTACGTCGGCATCGAAAGCGCCGGCAAGCGTCTGATCTACATCAACGCCTTCCATCTGCCCGACGACAGCGGCATCAACCCGGCACGGGAAGCGATCCGCGTCTGTGACGGCGGCACGCAGTTCTGGGGCGCGGTATTCGACCCGGCCAGCAACACCTTCAGCGAGCTGCAGTTCAACGGCGGCTTCGGCGGGCCCTGAGGGGCCCCGCCGATGGGAATACGCCTGCCCACCTGGGTCTGGATTGGCGCGGTCGCGCTCTCGTGCGTGGCCGGGATGGTCAACGTGGTCGGCTTCCTCGGTTTCGAGCACCAGGCGGTCAGCCACATGACCGGCAGCACCAGCCAGCTGGGCATGGCGCTGGCCCAGGGCGACTGGCGCGCAGTCGGCCATCTATGGGGACTGTTGATCGCGTTCTCGCTGGGCGCGATGCTCAGCGGCCTGCTGATCCAGGACAGCGCATTGCAGCTGGGCCGCCGCTACGGCGTCGCGCTGGCGCTGGAATCGGCACTGCTGCTGGTGGCCATTCCGCTGTTCGAACAGCATCAGATCTGGGGCGCACTGGCCGCCGCCATGGCCTGCGGCCTGCAGAACGCGATGGCCACCACCTTCAGTGGCGCGGTGGTGCGCACCACCCACCTCAGCGGCATGTTCACCGACCTCGGCATCGGCCTGGGCCACCTGCTGCGTGGACTGCCGCTGCAGGTTCGACGGCTGACCCTCAGCGGCCTGATCATCAGCGGCTTCCTCGCCGGCGGCATCATCGGCGCCTGGTTGTTCATGCGCTGGCAGTACGACGCCCTGCTCGCCCCGGCCCTGCTGACCGGCCTGACCGGGCTGGGTTATGTGCTGTACCAGCAGTGGGCGCGTTGGCGGCATTGAATCAAGGACATCCACGCATGGCGTGGATCTACCTTCCCCTCCGGGACCACGGCACAATCAACTGATGAGCCCGACCACTCCCGTTTCCGCCCTCACCATCGCCGGCTCCGACTCCGGCGGTGGCGCCGGCATCCAGGCCGACCTGAAGGCCTTCGCCGCGCACCGTGTGCATGGCCTCTCGGCGATTGCTGCACTGACCGCGCAGAACACCCGCGGCGTCATCGCCGTGCACGTGCCCCCCATCGAGTTCCTCCGCGCGCAGCTGGATGCCTGCTTCGACGACTTCGACATCCATGCGGTGAAACTCGGCATGCTGGCCAACGCCGAAGTGATCCATGCCGTCGCCGATGCACTGGAAAAGCATCGCCCGCCGCACGTGGTACTGGACCCGGTGATGGTCGCCACCAGTGGGGCACGCCTGCTGGAAAACAGTGCATTGCAGGCCATGCGTGAGCGCCTGATCCCGCTGGCCACGCTGATCACTCCCAATACGCCGGAAGCGGAACTGCTGGTCGGCCGGAAGATCAGCAACGGTGAAGACGCAGAACAGGCCGCCTCCGCCCTGCTCGACCTGGGGGCCGGTGCGGTGCTGCTGAAAGGTGGCCACCTGCATGAAGGCAACCGCGTGATCGACCGCTACTTCGACGGCGTGAGCAGCGAAGAGTTCATCCATGCCCGCCTGCCGCTGGACGCACATGGCACCGGCTGCACGCTGGCCTCCGCCATCGCCGCGCAGTTGTGCAACGGCTTGAGCCTGGCCAATGCCTGCGAAGCCGGTATCGACTACGTTGCACGCGGCCTGCAGCAGGGCTATGCCCCCGGCCGCAGCGAGGTGCTGGTGCTGGATCACTTCGGCGCGGCACCACACGCATGAGCCTCACACCCGACATCCTTGCCGTGCAGTGCGCTGATGGCCATCGCTACGAAGTGATCGCCTGCGTGCCTGCACAGCCCATCGTGCGCCTGCTGTGGTTGCCTGCGCTGGGCGTGGCCGCACGTCACTACCTGCCACTGGCGTTGGCGCTGGCGGCGAAGGGCGTGGCGGTCTACCTGCATGAGTGGCGAGGCAATGGCAGCAGTTCGCTGCGTCCGTCACGCACGCAGGATTGGGGCTATCGCGAGGTACTCGAACAGGATCTGCCGAGCAGCCAGGCGGTACTGGCCGCAGCGGACGACGACGCCGGTGCCCTGCCCTGGGTCATCGGTGGACACAGCCTCGGTGGGCAGCTGGCCTGTGTGCACGCCGGCCGCAACCCGCACGACTTCAACCGGCTGTGGCTGGCCGCCAGTGGCTCACCGTTCTGGCGCGGGTTCCCGCCACTGCGTGGCTGGCTGCTGCCATTGGTCTACCGCTTCCTGCCGTGGATCGCGCAGCGCCAGGGCGTGCTGCATGGCCGTCGCCTCGGCTTTGGTGGCACCGAAGCGCGTGGACTGATTGCCGACTGGGCACGCGTGGGCCTGAACAACCACTACGCCGCGGCCGGCATGGATGAAGACCTCGACGCGCAGATGGCACGCGTGCATGGCAGCGCACAGGCGGTGCTGATGGAGCACGACTGGTTGGCACCCACCGGATCGATGCAGACGCTGCTGGCGAAGCTGCCGAATGTGGACGCGCAGCTGCGCGTGCTGTCCGCGCAGGAACTGGGCACCCGCGCCGATCATTTCGCGTGGCTGAAGGCCCCTGATGCCGTGGCTGACAGCTTTTTCATTCAGTTGGATGAAAATTTTCACAAAACTGTTGACGGTACGCGCCGACATCCGCATAATTCCGCTCCTGTCGCAGGGCGCCCGTAGCTCAGTTGGATAGAGTACCTGGCTACGAACCAGGCGGTCGGGAGTTCGAATCTCTCCGGGCGCACCACTCGACAGGTTTCCAGCATCCGCCGCTGGAAATGCAGTAAAATTTCATTGTGTACCGCGCGCCCGTAGCTCAGTTGGATAGAGTACCTGGCTACGAACCAGGCGGTCGGGAGTTCGAATCTCTCCGGGCGCACCATACACAGTCAGCACAAACAAGTTTATGTAATTGGCGCCCGTAGCTCAGTTGGATAGAGTACCTGGCTACGAACCAGGCGGTCGGGAGTTCGAATCTCTCCGGGCGCACCATTACACCGAAACAGCAGGCCTTGGCCTGCTGTTTTTTTATGTGTGTTTTTTGGCAGGGTTGCACCCTGCACCTGCAGAAGCCACAGCCGGAGCAACAGCAA
>NZ_JAOCLC010000103.1:0-11611 GCF_029845105.1 Stenotrophomonas sp. GD03654
CTTTACCCGCTTTCGTCGCAAATCGGTTTCACACCGCAGGGGGCAGTGCCACGCTGGACTCCCTTCTCCGGAGCACCGTGCCATGCCGATGCTTGCCCTGCTGCTGTTGTGCGCCGGCCTGTTCGGCCGCGATACCGACGCCGGGGATGCCTCCCTGCGCAGCCAGATCCTGCAGGCCGACGCCGGGCAGGCAGAAACATCATCGATACCGGATCGGAAAGCGGATCCGGCAACCCTGCAGCTATACCGGCTACGCCAGGATCGCGTACTGCGCGTGGGCAATCAGCCGCTGCAGGCCGACACCCCGCAGCGGCGCGACGGCTCGGCGCGCTTTGCGCAGGTCTGGGAACGCGTGGACGGGCACTGGCGGCTGCAGCGCATGATCAGCATCGACGAATGGGTGGCCCAACGCTGACCGCGGGTTGCAGGCCACCGGCGCAAACGAAAAAAGCCGGCCCAAGGCCGGCTTCCATCGTGATCCACCGCTGCACCGGCAATGCCGGGAGCCAGGTGGTGGGCGGTACAGGGTTCGAACCTGTGACCCCTACCATGTCAAGGTAGTGCTCTACCGCTGAGCTAACCGCCCATCTTGTTCTTGCCGCCCGAAAGCTGGCCTTGCTACGTAAAAACCCGGCGCCAGGGCCGGGCTTTGCAGTTCACGACAGCCCCCTTCCGGAGACTTCGTGGTGGGCGGTACAGGGTTCGAACCTGTGACCCCTACCATGTCAAGGTAGTGCTCTACCGCTGAGCTAACCGCCCGTTTTTGCTTCTGAACGTCCGCGATTGCGTCGGTGCAGGCCGCGTATATTACGGATGCCGGCCGTGAAGCGCAACACTTTTGTGAAGAAGATGCTGCACTGCCGCGTTCAGCCCAGACTCGCTTCCTTCAGCTGCCGGATCTGGTCGCGCACGCGGGCGGCATCCTCGAATTCCAGGTTCTTGGCATGCTGGTACATCTGCTGTTCCAGCGCCTTGAGACGGGATGCCAGCTGGGCCGGATTGAGTGAACGGTAGTCGGCCCCCACTTCAGCCACTCCCGCCCGGCCCTTGCCCTTGCCTTTCTTGGCTTCCTTCTCGGCGGCGTCCGAACGCGCCCCTTCCAGCACGTCGACGATCGGACGCGCCACCGAGCGCGGCACGATGCCGTGCTCCTCGTTGTACTCGACCTGTTTGGCACGACGGCGGTCGGTCTCATCGATCGCGGCCTGCATCGAACGGGTGATCTTGTCCGCATACAGGATCGCCTTGCCACGCACGTTGCGCGCGGCGCGGCCGATGGTCTGGATCAGCGAACCGGTGGAGCGCAGGAAGCCCTCCTTGTCGGCATCCAGGATTGCCACCAGTGATACCTCGGGCATGTCCAGGCCTTCGCGCAGCAGGTTGATGCCCACCAGCACATCGAACTTGCCCAGGCGCAGGTCGCGGATGATCTCCACGCGCTCGACCGTATCCACGTCCGAGTGCAGGTAACGCACGCGGATACCGTGTTCGGTCAGGTATTCGGTGAGGTTCTCGGCCATGCGCTTGGTCAGCGTGGTGACCAGCACCCGGTCACCGGCCTTGATGCGCGCGTTGGCCTCGCTCATCAGGTCGTCGACCTGGGTGCCCACCGGGCGGATCTCCACCACCGGGTCGATCAGGCCGGTGGGACGTACGACCAGTTCGGTGATCTCGTCACCGGCCTCGCGGTACTCATAGGGGCCCGGCGTGGCCGACACATAGATGCTGCGCGGGCAGCGCTCTTCCCACTCCTCGAAACGCAGCGGCCGGTTGTCCAGCGCCGAGGGCAGCCGGAACCCGAACTCGACCAGGGTCTCCTTGCGCGAGCGGTCACCCTTGAACATGGCACCGATCTGCGGAATGGTCACGTGCGATTCGTCGATCACCAGCAGCGCGTCGGCCGGCAGGTAGTCGAACAGGGTCGGCGGCGGTTCGCCGGCGTTCTTGCCGGTCAGGTGCCGGGAGTAGTTCTCGATACCGTTGCAGAAGCCGACCTCGGCCATCATTTCCAGATCGAACTGGGTGCGCTGCGCCAGGCGCTGCGCCTCGACCAGCTTGTTCTGCGCGTACAGCTGCTCCAGCCGCTCCTTCAGCTCGACCTTGATCGTCTCGATCGCCGCCAGCACACGCTCCCGCGTGGTCGCGTAGTGGGTCTTCGGGTAGACCGTGAAGCGCTGCATGTTGCGCAGTGTCTCGCCGGTGAGCGGGTCGAACAGCGTGATCTTCTCGACCTCGCCATCGAACAGCTCCAGGCGCAGCGCTTCGCTGTCCGACTCGGCCGGGAACACGTCGATCACTTCGCCACGCACGCGGAACGTACCGCGCTGCAGCTCGTACTCGTTGCGCGTGTACTGCAGCTGGGTAAGGTGATTGATCAGGTCGCGCTGGTCGATGCGCTCGCCCTTGGACAGGATCAGGCGCAGCGACAGGTAGTCTTCCGGCGCGCCCAGGCCGTAGATTGCCGACACCGTCGCCACCACGATCGCATCCGGGCGCGACAGCAGGGTCTTGGTCGCCGCCAGCCGCATCTGCTCGATGTGCTCGTTGATCGAACTGTCCTTCTCGATGAAGGTGTCCGACGACGGCACGTAGGCTTCCGGCTGGTAGTAATCGTAGTAGCTGACGAAGTACTCCACCGCGTTGTGCGGGAAGAACGCCTTGAACTCGCCATACAGCTGCGCGGCCAGCGTCTTGTTCGGCGCCATGATCAGCGTCGGCTTCTGCACGTTCTGGATGACGTTGGCGATGGTGTAGGTCTTGCCCGAGCCGGTCACGCCCAGCAGCGTCTGCTTGGCGATGCCCGCTTCGAAGTTGCTGGTCAGCTTCGCGATGGCATCAGGCTGGTCGCCTGCCGGCGAGTACGGCGAGACGAGTTCAAAACGGTCGCTCATGGTGGTGCCAGTTCCCGGGAATGGTGAGTATACGGGGCATGGAGTGACGGCCCGCTGAGGGGTTTCCGGGCAGGCGAGCGCGGCGGTGCCTGATGGTGAACGCCCCGGCGTACGGCGAGGCTGTAGGCATGTCCCTTCGCCATCGCCCCGCCCGCCTCCACCGCGGGCTCCATCTGATCGAGTTCCTGATCGCCGTCATGGTGTTGGCGGTCCTGCTGGCGTTGGCGTGGGGCCCTTGGCAACGCATGTTGCGGCACTTCCAGGCGGAAACGCTGCGCGCCGAACTGGTGACCAGCCTGTCGATGGCACGCAGTGCCGCCATCACCGAACGCCGCCGCGTGACGGTCTGTGGCTCGTCGGATGGCATGACCTGCGACCAGGCATGGCGCCAGGGCTGGCGGGTACAGGTCGAACCGGCCAACAGCGCAACCGGCGCCGGAAGGGAACTGCGCGTGCACAGGACACGCCAGCGTCATGTCGACCTGCGCACCAGCGATCATCGGCCCGACGTGCGGTTCCGGCCCGACGGCCGCAATGCCGGCACCAACCAGTCCATCGTGCTGTGCGTGGACGGGCAGGAGCACAGCCGCGTCATCATCAGCGTCCCCGGACGGGTCAGGAGCCAGCGCCCGCAAAGGCCCACCGCCTGCTGATGCCTGCAATGCCAACGCAGAAACGAAAAAAGCCGCGATTTCTCGCGGCTTTTTCGAATCTGGCGCCCGAAGTTGGACTCGAACCAACGACCCCCTGATTAACAGTCAAGTGCTCTAACCGGCTGAGCTATTCGGGCGGGGTGCGCATTTTAGCCAGCGTTCGGTGGGGAGTGCAAGCCTTTTATGCGATGCCGCCCAAAGGCCTGCCCTTTACCAGCATCCGGGCCCCTTGCTGGCATTCGGCGTCTTTCGCCCGGCCTGGTCCAGGGTCAGTGTGCCGCAGTCATCCTTCTTCTGGATCTCGGTCGGTGCCGCCTGGAGGGTAAAGGAGGTGCCATTCGGCGTTCCCACGTAGGAAAGCGTGTATCTGGCGGTACCGTCCCGTGGCGATTGCGAGAACGGCAGCGTCATGCCCGCATAGGTGTTCTCCACGGTATGCCGCCGCTCCAGCATCTGCGCCAGCTCGACCAGATCGGCCTTGGCCTGGGCACGATTGGCCTTGCGCACATAGGCCTGGTACGAAGGCAACGCGATGGCAGCAAGAATGGCGACCACGGCCACGGTGATCATCAGCTCGATCAGGGTGAAGCCGGTGGCGGTTCGACGCCTGCTGTACACATGCATGGGCAACCTCGATATCGGATTCATCAACGGATCTGCCGCCACGATTGCCGCCCACAGGGCCGTGGCATGTAAAGCGGATCGGCGCCGGCCGCACGCAGCACAAACGTACACTGGCTGGCCTGCAGCATCTTGTCGACCGTGCACCCCGTGTCGCCAGGTTTGCAGGGCGTAAGCTTGGGCACAAAGATGTTGGTGTCCTTCACTGGCGGCCCTTGGCTGAGATCACCCTTCTTGGTCAGGGCGACACCACCGCAGTTGCCGGTGCACAGCGCTTCTCCGCCGATGGTTGGGCTCAAGCCGGACATCTGGCCACCACCGGTCAGCAGATTCAGACCGTACAGCCAGTTCACGCCACCGCCGCTGCCGCAGATGGCGGTACCTGGCACATAGGACGTGAAGAACACGATGCCGTTCTGCACACGGGGGTTGCCGACGAAGCGTTCGCCTTCGACTGCCGATCCGGCCTGCAGGTCCACATACCAGCCGCGGGCCGAACCGTAGTTCACCGCATTGCGGGTGACATCACGCAATTGATAGCCGCTGGCCGATGTGCCGGTAGTGATCACCTGCTGTACCAGATTGTCGCGCGTGCCAACCGCACTGGCGAGGTTATCCCAGATGCCATACAGCGACTGCACTGGCGAGGTGCTGCTGACCGCATTGTCATCGGCGGCGAAATACTGGCCGGTACCGAAGAACAGACTGATGCCGCCGCCCGGACCCGTGCTGATCTCGATGCCGCTCATGATCGGCTGCGGGCTGTTGTTGCGCGTAGCGGTGAACAGCGGCGTTCCAGACAGGGCAATGTTCCAATCGGTCGGATCGGTGCTGGAAAGATCGAACTTCCAGATATTGCCCTGCATGTCACCGCCATACACAGTGTCGGTGATGCCGTCATTGTTCTTCAACGCCACCGTGGCGATGTTGATCAGGCCATTGCGTGCCGCGTACTTGGCACCTACCGGCGAAAGCCGCTTGAGTACCTTGCCGGTCTGGATATCAACCACGAACAGCGCTGCCTTGCCGCTGGTGGAGTTGACGCCATTGCCGAAGATCGCAACGAAGCGCGGCGCAGCATTGGCATCGGCGCCCTTCACCGCCACCACAGCCGGCTTGCCCAGCACGAACCCGAGATCCGACTCTGTCTTGCCCGAGACTTCCCACAACACACTCGATGCACCGAACGCGGTCGGATCGCTGACATTCAGCGCGAACACGGAGCCATTGCCTACGCTCGTCGCATTGGGCGCCTTGCTGGAGCCACCACCACCCGTGGTGCCCACCAGCACCGTGTTCCAGGCATCCCCGTAGTAGACGTCGGACGACGTCAGTGGGCCATCCACGTAGTAGCGATGCCCATACTTGGGATTGGCCAGCTCGGCAATGTGCTGCATGGCAGCTGACGGAATGAAGGCCAGTTCTTCGGTACCGCCGGATGCTCCATTCGAACCGTTGAAACCATGCACCATCCCGTCATTGGCGCCAACATAGATCATCGTCGGCGGCCCCGAGGTCGCGCGCTTCGCTTTCAGGAAGGTGTCATAAGACGTGCCCAGCGTCGCCTTCCACTTGACTGTCGACTGCCTCGCCCAGCCTGCATAGCCGAAGTCATCCGTTTTGGAGACGATCTCGGTGGTGGAATTGACGATGTCACCCAACGGCGAAGTACGCGAACGGAGTCCGCTCACCGCCGCGCCGCGCAGATAGTTGACCAGGGTGGTCGAGGTCTGATTCGCGAACCATGCAGGAATCGAGTCACTGAATCCCAATGCCGACAGCTTCGCCCGCTCATCGTTGCCCGGCAGATTGGTGGCCAGGAACTCGTTCGCATTGACCGGGGTCACCGTGCCATCGGACGCGGTCTTGGTCGGGGACGTCGCCATGTAGATGCGGCGCGTGGCACTGCCGATACTGCTGGACGCCTTCCACAGCACGGCTCCATCCGCACCCTGGCCATCGACCTGCGTGGCAATGACATCACCGGTCCAGTCCACAGTGCCAGAGGGCACGCTGTAGTGGGACGATACGGTGAACGAGTTGGTCGAAATGCGCGCGCCACTGCCGCTGCCACCGACCGGCGCATCACCTTCCGCTGCGCTGTTGAAGATCGCCTCCAGCGCCTCCTTCAGTTTGGTCGGATTGCGTGCCAGGAAGTAGTTATCCGGCACCCCTGGCTTCTTGCTGTCCCACTTCTTGCCGGCCGGGACACCGTACTTGGCGGCATACCACAGCGGGCTCTGCAGCTGGCCCGCCGCAGTGGTAGAGGCCTTGTACTTGATGACTACCGGCCTCTGCCAGTTGCTCGGGAAGTTGTTTGTGCTGGTCAGCACGGAGCCATTGCTGTTGCCCGGACGCAGTGCCAGACGCTGCACGGTGCTGGAGGCATTTGAGCCTGTGATCGTGTAGCCCGTCAGCATTGCGTTGCCAGCGTACGCCGACAGGTTCTCGATCCGGATGAGCACTTCATCCTCCTCGACCTTGCCGGCCAAAGTCGTGCCAATCCAATCCACCCCTTTGTTTGCAGTTGTGTAGTCGCACAGTCGCGTATTGCCCGCGGCACTGTTGCTCACTTTTGCATCAGCACGCCAGCAGATGTTGTTGAAGGCGCCGGTATCGTTGCACGCGGCGCCCACGCAGTAGCTCAGCATGGCAACGACGTCGTTGTCATGGTCATTGCCCCACAGGGAGTCTTCCCACACCAGCGAGAAGCTGCCGGACTTCGCATCTGTCCGGTAGGGACGGCCATAGACCAGCTTCCCGCCAGTGTCGTTCGCCTGCTTGGTGCCAATGCCGACCGAGCCCAGGAAGCAGCTGCGCCAGCCGGTGCTCGCTGCCGTTGCGCCACCGGTATTGTTGGCCTGGCAGAGGGGGGCCAATCCGATCTTGCTGTTGCCCACCGCGATCTCGAACTGCGGGAGGTTCTCCGCCATGGCAACGGCATAGGTGGTGGCAGTGACCTTGTACGTGCTTGGCTTGTTCTGCACGTTGGGGCGCAGATCGGTTTCAGCTGCGGCCTTGGCCAGTCCCGCCATCAGGAAGCTGCCTTCCATCGAAGGAATGTCGGGGCAGATGCCACGCGCCTTGCTGAGGCCACTGATTGTCTGCCCTTGGCAGATATCGCTGTGGGTATCAAGTGAGGTGTAGCGCGGCGTATCACCCACGCGACCGATCATGTAGCTCTTGCCGGTGATTCCTTCAGCCGTGCCGACTGCATCGGTCGCGGATACCGCAGACACAAGGCCGGTCACGGAACCGACGTTGTCACTGTCGAAGGACGGCAGGCCCGAAGACAGCACCAGGATGTTGCAGGTCGCACAATAGGAATTGCCACCATCTGCAGGCAGGCGATAGGGATCCTTCCAGCTGACGTTGGTCGGCAGACCACTGAGGTCCCCGCTGTCGCTGTAGACCTTGGAGCCCGCCGTGATGTAGCGCAGCGCTTCCGCATACATTTCCGCCAATGGGTTGCCCCAGGCGCTGCACTTCTGGCCACCGGTTCCCGGATCGGTCAGATTGCCATTTCCCTTCTGGTCCTGGCGGTTGAGGATGCCGTAGGTGTTGCAGTCATTCCAGTTGTTGGACCAGTTCCAGTTGTCCAGACGGAAGCCTGAAATCGCATTGATCACGCCCTCATCGTCGGCTTTGGCGCTTCCCGTCAGATTCAGGTAGCAGAACTGCCCCGTAGACAGGTCGATTTCATCACCCACACCGCAGAACTTCGTACCATTGCCCGCGATCTTGCCGATATTCCGCCGCAGCACACCGCCATCCCGCGGGTTGGCGTAGGTTCCCGTCACGAGCCCAAAGCGCAGTCGCCCGCTCTCACCGTAGGTCTGCAGCAGCCCGGCCGGCTTGAAACGGTCGGTGATGCCATCGTTGTATTTGCGGCAGAAACTCTCACGCACCGTTGAGCTGGCATCACACACCTCCACGCGCACGGTGTAGTCCGTGGCCGAGCGGGGAATGTCCGCGTAGCCATCGGCGGTGCTGGCACGTCCGGTATCGCACTGGTTGCTGGCCGTCGAGGCCCACTCGCCCAGTGCACCTTCGGCCACGCGCATCAGCGGCGCCCCGGTTGCAGAACGGGTCACACTGCAGAAGCTGAAGGTTGTCCCGCTTCCAGCAAGGTTGGCGAACTCGCGAAGATTCGATCCACTGTAGACCTTGACCCACGCATGCAGATCGCTGGGGATCGGCGCCCGCTCCAACACCGTCTTTTCCTTCGTATCGGTGAAGCGCTGGCCGCCGTACAGCACGTAGCGCATCACATCCAGGCGACTCATCGTCACCCAGTTGAGGAAGTTGCCCGACCACGCGCCGCTGCAGCTGTGCTTGTTGGCGCCCTTTGCCTCTGCACTGGCCTTGAAGACACCGCTGTTGTACGAGTAACAGAGGTTGTAATCGAAGTAGCCTGAGTAATCGAACTTGTCCTGGTAGGTGGTGTCCAGCACCCCGTCCCCGTCCAGGTCGCTGTAATCGCTGTAGGCCTTGTTGAACAGCTGCTCGTCACGCGACATCACCATCATCATCAATGGCGGCTGGCTCTGCTTGCTGTACAGCGGCTCCTGCGCGATGTCGTAGTCACCAAGCGCGGCCTGCAGCGGAATGATCAACGCGGCAAGGCCGGCAAGCGCAGCAACACCCACACCGGCCCGCAGCCAGGTGGAGGAACGAAGTCGAAGGAAACGGCGCTCGCTGTTCATGGGATGAAGATCGTATCGATGACCGCACTGGCGGACGCATTGGAGGGATCGTCACTGGCAAGCGCCGTGACCTGGTAGATGTTCCCGGTTTCTTCGTTCTGTCGGCCGCCGGTGCGCCGGCTGGACGCTGCAAAGCACTTGTCGATGCGACGCGTATAAGTGGACTTGGTCTCGCTGAGACCATCGGCCCAGGTCTGCGGATCGTAGGAGGGACTGCATTCCTCCTGGCTGGCCTTGAAGATGCCCCCGTCAGCCAGCGCCTTCTCGATGGATTTCTCGGTCTGCCGGGCGTCGGCCTCAGCATTCTGGAAGGCAACGTTGCTGCGCAGATAGTTGGCAGCCATCCGTTCCTGCATGCTTGTGACCTGCATGCCGGCGATGCCCAGCAGGGCCATCAGCACCAGCATGATCAGCACGACGTACAGCACCGCGCCGCGCTGGGAACGCGGTGAATGCAGAGAATGGCGGCGGGCGGGATGGGTACGCATGGTGGCCTCAGTTGCCATACAGGCGATTGCGCAGAGCGATCGTGCTCTGGTAGGCGGCGCGCATGCGGCCGTCAGAAGGCGCGGTGTAGGTCACGCCGAGCGCGGTCAGCGGCGTGCTTGAACTGGCCTGGACAGATGCGGCCGGGTCTGGACTGGACACCACCAGCCCCAGTTGCACCGTGCCCACGCGCTGCCAGCCACGCGAGGCCGGCACGATGGAGGCCTGAACATCGGTCGCGGTACCCTGGCGATCAATGTAGCCGGTCGGCGACACCGTGCTCAGACCGTGATCCTGGCCATACAGCAATTGCATGTTCTCCACGCCCTCGACCAGCGCCTCTGCTGGTCCCGCGACCAGGGCAGCACCGGGCTTGGCGGTGAATCGAAGGCGATACAGCGACGATTGCTTGGTCGTAGCGTCGTAGCCCACGTACAGGATGGACGTCTCGGCGCGATACAGCACCGCCTGGCCGGGCTGGTAGTTGCGGGCGATGGCCACGTCGTTGTTGGGTGCAGTGCCCACTGTCACGGTACCGGCCTTTGCGTCGATCGCACGAGCTTGGAAGACCGTGGCGGAAATGCAGTCGGCCACACCGAACAGCCCCGGGTCGGTAACTCCGCTATCAAGCACGGCAAGACGTTTTGGATCAAAACTGAAAACCGGCTGGGCAACCGTTCCGGCTACCGCGGTGACCGGCACACCGGTCGGCACCAGATAGCGCAGAGCGACGATATCGCTGCCATCGACCCGGTTCTTGATGGCCGCGGCGAACTCACTCGGCAACGCCGGGGAGTACTTGGTGCCCCCCGTTGACGGCGTTGCCGCCAACGTCACTGCGTCGCCCGGCTTGGTATTCGTTGCTTCGTAGCCCTGAATCGACCGCGCGAAGTCCAGAGCGGGGTGTCCTCCCGCAGCAAAGGTGGTTGCCAAGGTGCCCTGCGGATCATGCGCCTGATCGTTCACGCAACCGAAGTGCCCCGCCATGCGCAGTTCGCGTTGCAGGGAGTCCATCGCGAAACGACTGTTCTCCTGGACCCGCGCAAGCCCTTCAGACAGCTGGTAGGCCGTGCGTGAAGCGGCGAACACCTGGACCACGCCCAGCATGATGATCAGGCCGATGGTCAGGGCGATCATCAGCTCGATCAACGACAGGCCACTCATCGTTTGGCGGGAGCGCATTCTGGTCATCACAGCAGGCTCTCGGCAGCAAAGGTGGTGTCAGCCTTCGAATCGGGATTCCAACGCTCATCGCCCCAGCTGACCGATACCCGTACCCGGCCGTCATTGACAGTCACCGTTCCGGACGCCGAGTCACCCAGTGCGCGGCCGAGGCGACAGCGCCAGTCGCGGGTGAAGTCATCCTTGCCGATATCCTTGCCGATGGACGGCGCGCAGTCCCCCTTGCCGGTGGTAGCAGCATAGGTACCGGCATAGCTGAGCGCGTTGATCCGGTTGGCACGGATCTGATCAAGCAGTTCGTACCCCAGGTTGGTGGCCTGGGTGCGATAGTTCGCGCTCTGCACGAACCGTACATTCATCGTCTGCAGCAGCGCGAAGCCCAGCAGGCCGATACCCATCACCAGGATCGCGATCATGACCTCGATCAGGGTGAAACCTCCCTGCGCCGCACGGTGCGGCTGGAAGCCGATCTTTCTCATGAGCAACTCTCCTTCAACAGCCGCACCTGTCCCGTAGGCGATATGCGCAGCGTTCGCTGCAGGGGCTGCTCGCCACACTTTTCAGGGCGCAGTGTCACATCGACTTCCGCGTTGGCGCGATTGCGGCCACGGCCATCGAAGCCGATGGTCAACGCTTCGGTTGCGGACTTCATGGTCGGGCGACCTTCGCTGTAGCGCAGCACGTTCTCACCGGAATCAAGCGCCCCGTTGCCGTTGCGATCCTCCCAGACCATCCAGCCGTCGGCCCAGCTGCTGCCATCACACTCTTTGCCCGCTGTGGATGCGCATACAGCCCCACCACGCGTGTTTTTTATCGCCTCGGAACGGGCAAGCGCCAGCGACGCGATCAGTTCGTTGGTCGTCGTGGCCACACGATTTGAGCGGATCGTACTCTGGAAGCTGGGATAGGCGATGGTGCTCAGGATCGCCAGTACGGCAACCGTGACCATCAACTCAACCAGCGTGAAGCCGTTTTGCCGGCGCAAAGACATTGGACGCTCCCCAGCGTGTTGGTGGCCACGATGGGCCATCGCCCCGCCACCGGCAAGCGGCGGCAGGATGAACGGTCAATC
>NZ_JAOCLC010000104.1:0-11582 GCF_029845105.1 Stenotrophomonas sp. GD03654
TGAAAAAAGCCGCCAGGTTCGCTGGCGGCTTTCGGGAATGCGTCTGAAGCTTTCTTCAGGGTGAGCGCAGTCCTTCCTCCGCCAGTGGCTTCGGAAAGTAATACCAGTAAAAGCGGGTAGCAGCTGCGTTCATGGGATCTATTGATAGCACAGCTTTTGCGCAGTGCAAAATGTTTCATCCGCAACTGGGGACGCGGTTCAGCGGGATACGCGCCCGCCCGGCCTACACGGCGGCAACCACGCAACGTCGCTCATTTGCCATGCACTTCCACGTCCAGCAGCAGGCCCTCGTGGATGTCGGCCCAGCGTTCCAGCACGCGATCCAGTTCCTGCCGGGCCTCGTCCAGCTGCTCGGGGTTGAGCAGGGAACGCGCGGTGTAGAGGTCGGAAACCAACCGCCGCAGGGCCGATTCCTGGATGGCCACCGACGGCCCCTCCAGCCCCGGCAACTGCAACGCCGGGCTGTCGCCAAGCGGGCCGAACAGCGTGACCTGGAGCGTGCTCTGCATGATCGACTTCCCTGCGGATGGACATGGGCAACGTCCTGTTTACCGCGTCTGGGTGACAGGCGCATGTGCCATGCGCGTCCGGGGTGCCGCTACAAGGCGGCCAGATCGGCCAGGTGCTGGACCATCCCCTCGTCCGCGCCCAAGGCGTTGGTGGTGGTGAAGTACTGATGCCAACCGGTGGCGGCAATGCCGGCCACCAGTACATCGGCGTCCGCGCGGCTTGCACAGCGCCAGACCGCATAGAACTGCTCATCGCTGCCGCGCTGTACGCCCGTGGCAATGCGGCCCATCGCCAGCGGTGTGATGCGGGCTGGATCGAACTGCTGCATGCCGGCACCGATACGGGCGAAGAAGGCATTCCGCTGCTCGGGCTGGAGCGTGGTCCAGGCGGGGGTGGCGGTGTAGAGCTCGATGAAGGTGTGCGACATGGTGGTTCTTCCTTGAGGTTGACGAGATTACGGAGTTGCCAGCCAGCGGCCGGCACTACCGGAGCGAGCGCAATGCGCGTTTGCGGATGTAGGCATTGGCGTCGCTATGGCGCTCGTGCTGCCAACGCGTGCACAGCTGGCGCAGCCACTGCGGCTGGGTCTTGCCGGCATCATTGAGCCAGTTGCCCACGGAGTCCTGCACATAGCGTTCCGGGTCGTCAGCCAGTGCTTCCAGCAGCGGCAATGCATGTTCCGGGTGCCGCTTGAACAGCGCGATATGCGTGGCCCAGACACCGCGCGGACGCAGTGCTTCGCAGGCGAAGCGGCGCAGGTACGGCGATGTTTCCTGTGTCCACGGTTGCAGGTACTCAAGCGCCTGCACCGGCGCGGCAACGATGTCCGTGCGTAGCGCCAGCCACGCCCATTCGCGCACACCGAAGTGTGGATCATCGGCCAGCGTGCGCATCTGCTGCAGCTTCTCTGCCAACGTTGCGCGGGCATCGCTGCCGATCAGGTAGCAGGCCCAACCGCGCACGGTATCGGCGCGGTGATGCTGCCAGAGCGCAGGCACGCCCTGCCCCGCCTCACGCAGCAGTTGCGCAGCCAGGGCCATGCGCAGCGTGATGCCCTTGCCTGAGGCATCCTGCATGCGTTGCAGCGCTTCGGGTGCAAGCACAGGCGCCACCACTTGCAGCAGCGCGGCGAAATCCACTGCCAGGCATTCGGCCAGATGGGTGGCGGCGACGCGGCCGGTGTTGAGGGCATGCAGCCGTTCCGCCGCAATCGCCGGGCTCATGCTGCAGGCTCTCGTCCGGCATCGGTGTGCTGCCAGACCTTGTGCAGCAGCCGCGAAAGCTGCTGCTGTTCATCGGTGTCCAGACCATTGAACAGGCCACCGATCCACTGCGTGTGCTGGTCGAACAAGGTCTCGGCCAAGCGTATTCCCGGTTCGGTCAATACGATCTGCAGGCGACGGCCATCTTCGGCATCGCTGCGACGCTGCAGCAGTCCTTCACGCTGCAGGCCATCGAGCAGGCCACTGATGGTGGCGCGGGTCACGCCTGCGCGCTCGGCCAGCACGTGGGGCGGCAAGGTGCCGCCGGCCCCATGCAGCAGGAACAGCACGATGAAGCGACCCTCGCTGAGCCCGTGCGGTGCCAGCCGGGTAGCGCAGTCGCGATCGATCGACGAGGACAACGAGAGCAGCTGGAAGCACAGGCGCAGCTGCGCGGTGCTGGCATGGCCGCGTCGCTGTGCCTCATCCATCAGGGCATGGTGCTTGGCTTCCATCATCTCAGGTACGCGATATTGTTAGGCGCCTAATCATACGCAAAAATAGCCGCAACCTGTAAACCACAGCCGAATATCAGGGGAGCCTTCCCAGCAGCAGACGCGCGATCAGTCCACCCCCCTCCCGGTGCAGAAGCTGCAGTTCGCCCGCATGCCGCCGCGCCACGTTGGCGGCGACCGCCAAGCCCAGCCCGGTCCCACCCGTGGCGCGGCTGCGCGAGCTCTCGCTGCGCTGGAAGGGCTGCAGCAGGCGTACTCGGTCGCCCTCGGCGATACCTGGGCCGCGATCCATCACCTCCAGCTGGACCCCTCGCTCAACCACGGCAACCCGCAGCTCCACCGCCCCGGCATAGCGATCGGCGTTGTCGATAAGGTTGTCGAACGCACGCCGAAGCAGCAGCGCGTCGCCGTGCCAGGGCAGACTGTCCGGTCCCTGGCTGGAGATCTCTACACCGCGCAGCAACGCTGCCTGCACGCACTCCTCCAGCAGCGCGGCCAGATCCAGCGGGCGCATCTGCAACGGCTGCAGTTCACCGCGTGCGTAGTCGAGCACCTGCTCGATCATCGTGTCCATGCGCTCGATGTCCGCCACCATCCGCGCCGCCTGTGGTGTGGGCGCGAATTCGGCGCGCAGTCGCAGGCCGGTCAATGGCGTGCGCAGGTCATGTGCCACTGCAGCCAGCATATGGGTCATGTCCTGTGCCTGCGCACGCAGGCGCTCTCGACCGGTGCCGATCGCGGCGGCCAGCATCTGTACCTCGCGTGGGCCATCATCCGGCAGGGGCGTTTCGGCCTGCAGGTCCACACGTGCACTGGCATCGGCCAAACGTCGTAATGGGCGCCCCAGCCGGATCGATGCCCACGCCGCCAGCGGCGCCAACAACACGGCACCGCCCAGCAGCGCCAGTATCACCTGTCGCCGCCAAGCTGCCAGATCACTGTGATCGCTGCCGACCACCTGCCATCGGCCATCGGCTTGGCGCACGCCCAGTTCAAATGGCGGCCATTGCATCGCGGTCAGCACGGCAGCCTGCGCCTTCAGTACCCCGGCCCGCGCCGTGGCGTCGAGCAGGGCGCCGCCTTCGATGACCTGCACATCAGGCGCCTTGCCCTGTCCGCTCCATACCAGTCGAACATCCTCCACCGGCAAACCCATCTGCAGCGCCGCCAACTGGGTGAGCCAGTCACTGGCACTGCCCTGTGGTGGCGCATCCTGCGTCGCCAGATGCAGGCCCAGTGGTGCCGCGGCCTGTTCCCCTCGCAGCACCTGCACGGCCTGGTCCAACTGCATCGGTGGCGGCGCGGGCCGAGGCATCCAGCCAACCACGGCCACGCTGACCAGTGTCGCCAGCAGCAGGCTGGCCAGGGCCAGCATCGTGATCCAACGCGCGGTCGGCCACCGGCTGCTCACAGCAGCTGTACCTCGGCGTCGAAGCGATAGCCTTCGCCACGCGATGTCTGCACCAGCGATTCCGCACCGGGTGAAGCCTGCCCGAGCTTGCGGCGCAGGCGGCTGATCGCCAGGTCGACCGCGCGGTCGACGCTGTCACTGGGCTCGCCACGGCTCAGCTGCAGCAGCTGCTCGCGCCCCAGCACCCGCCCGGGGCGTTCGGCCAGCGCCAGCAACAGACTGAATTCACCACGGCTGAGCACCAGCTCGTTCCCATCCGGCGCCAGCAGGCGACGTTGTTCCGGCAGCAACCGCCAACCAGAAAAGCGCAGTTCACTGGCGACCTGCGCGCGCAGCTTGTCCTGCCGGCGCAGCAGCGCACGTACCCGCGCCAGCAGCTCGCGCGGGTCGAACGGTTTGGCCAGATAGTCGTCCGCGCCCATCTCCAGGCCGATCACCCTGTCCGGTGCGCTGCCCATCGCCGACAGCATCAGGATCGGGATGGCGCGCGCCTGCAACCGGCGGCATACCGACAGGCCATCCTCACCGGGCATCATCCAGTCGAGCACGATCAGGTCCGGACGTTCGACCTGCAGCAGCACATCCAGCGCCGCTGCGTCGGCAGCCACTCGCACGTGGTAGCCGTGCAGCAGCAGGCAATCGGCGATGGCATCACGGATGCTGGCGTCGTCATCGACAACGAGGACACGGGCGGGAGTCGTCATGAGGACAGTATCAGGCAGGTCTGTATCAGGACGGTATCAACGCCGATATTCCCGCGATACGCCGCTGCGCGCCAATGGTCACCCATGATCACTGCGGAGACTTCCCTTGCGCCTCATCCCATTCTTCCTGCTTGCTGCCCCGCTGCCTGCGCTGGCGTCCGATCCCCCCGAACACATCCTGCCGATGTGGATGCAGGGCGGTCATCCGGCCGTGGCCGTGTCGCTGGACGGGCGTGCCGAACCGCTGCGCTTCGTGGTCGACAGCGCGGCAGGCGCCACTCTGGTCGATGACCGCGTCGTGCGACGCTATGGTCTGGAGGATGCGGATGCAGAGGTATCACAGGCCCAAGGGGCCAGTGCAGCTTCCGCGCGGTTGCAGCGCATGCGCAGCACGTCCTGGCAGCTGGGCAGTTGGCAGCTGCAGGCCCAAGCCATGAAGGCCGATCTGTCGTCGTTGCCGAAGGACGATGATCCGGCCATTGACGGCTTGATCGGCAACGATCTGACCGGGCGCTGGGACACGCGCTGGGACTTCGGCCGCAATCAACTGGCGCTGTGGACACCCGGCGGATTGAATCTGGAAGGACCGGGTTGCCAGCCCAATGCGCTGCCCGGCCGCACTGGCGGCCTGCGCCAGTTCGGCTTCATCACGCTTGCACTGGGCGCGCCCGCGGTGGACGCCATCGCCGTGGTCGACACCGGTGCCGCGCAGACCGTCCTCAACGCCGAAGCCGCCCGCGCACTGGGGCTGCGCACCGACGGCAGCGACGCGCGGGTGCGGGTGCGTGAAAAGGGCACCGAAGGCCTGGGCGGCGGAAAGCAGGCAACCTGGCTGTACACCCTGCCCGGCATGACCGGCAGCGGCTGGCAGCATCCGTCGATCGAGGTCCGCATCAGCGAACTGCCAGTGTTCAAGGCGATCGGCCTGGAGGGCCGGCCGGCGCTGATCCTCGGTGCCGATGCAATGCGCGGCGGCCAGGTGGACATCGGTGCCGGCGCGGCCCGGGTCTGCCTGCGCCGGCCGCAGGCCAGCTGACATCTGGCAATGACGCCAGCGGCAGCCTGGCGTAGCATCACCGTGCGCCCCACCAGGAGTTCCACGCATGTGCCGTGCCACCCTGATGTTGCTGACGCTGCTCCCGCTGGCGGTACTAGCCGCGCCGCCACCCGTGCCCTCGCCCACTCGCATCGATGCCGAAGCACAGCGGCTGATGCAGGCAGCCCATGCGCGCGGGATGGCGCTGGCGGTGATCGATGACGGCAAGGTGGTGCATGTGGCTGCCTACGGTGAACGCAACGCCGCAGGCGAGCCGCTGCGCACCGACACCGTGATGTACGACGCATCGCTCACCAAGATGGCCTTCGGCCACCTGGTCGCACAGCTGGCGCAGGACGCGCGTATCGATCTGGATGCCAGCATCGCTACCGCCCTGGACAAACCATTGCCGGACTATCCACCGGAACCGAAGAAGTACGCCGACTACAGCGTCCTGGCGAGTGATGCGCGTTGGCGCCAGCTCACGCCGCGAAGGCTGCTGAACCACGCCAGCGGCTTCGCCAACTTCGGCTTTCTCGAACCGGATGGCCGGTTGAAGTTCCACTTCGAGCCCGGCAGCCGCTACGGCTATTCCGGCGAGGGCCTGATCCTGCTGCAGTTCGTGATCGAACGTGGGCGACTGGGCGAGGATGTGGGTGCGTTGATGCAGCAGCGCGTGTTCGATCGCTTCGGCATGGCGCACAGCAGCATGTCGTGGCGCGCGGATTTCGCCGGCAACCTGGCCGATGGCTGGACCGCCGAAGGCAATACAGAGCCGCACGATGAACGCAGTCGTGTGCGGGCGGCAGGGTCGATGGATACCACCATCACCGACATGGCGCACTTCGCCGCCGGCTATGTGCGTGGCGATGGGCTGTCTCCGGCAATGCGCAGGGAGCTGGTGCGGCCGCAGCTGCCGATCACCACCGCCAGCCAGTTCCCAACGCTGCAGCCGGAGCTGCCCGTTGCGCAGCAGCACAGGGATCTGGCCGCGGGCCTGGGCGTAGTGACCTTCCGTGGCCCCCAGGGTGCAGGCTTCTACAAGGGCGGCCACGACGATGCGGTCGGCAACACCCTGGTGTGCATCGAGCGGCACCAACGCTGCGTGGTGATCCTGGGCAACGATGTACGGGCGGAGGCTGCGTTCCCGGCACTGGTGGCGTTCGTGCTGGGTGATACCGGCGTGCCATGGCAGTGGGAGTACGGCGCGGCGAAGGCATTCGTCGAATGACGGTGCGATGACGCCTGCGTGGGGAGCGCGGCGGGATGGGAGCATCCATGCATGGCGTGTGGATCCACCTCACGCGTGGATGCCTGTCCCGCTCAGCGCGCCTGCTCGAAGAACATCAGGTACACCAGCCGGCCATTCTCCGGGCGGTCGCCGAACGCCGGCCCGGCGGTGTGCCAGAACCAGGGCCGCAGCAGCACCAGCCGGTTGAAGCGCATCGGGATGCGCATGGTCATTTCCCACTGGCTGTCGTCGTTGCTGTCGCGCTCGATGATGTCACGATGCATGTCGCCGCCGTTGGCATAGCCCAATGCGGCCAGCTCCGCTGCATCCAGGGCCATGCGCTCGGTGCCGGTGCGGCGGTGGCGGAAGAACTCGGTGCCGCCCTCGCAGTGCTCCGGTGCACTCAGGTAGAGGATGCCCGACCAGTGCGAGTGATCGGCGTGCACCTTGGCGCGGCCGGTATCACCGGCCAGGGTGAGGCGGAACTTGCCGTGCGACTGCAGTGGGTTGACCGGCCGCAGCGGTTCGTTGACCAGCCGCGAGACCGCGCCTGACAGTCCATCCAGTTCCAGCCGCTGCTGCGAATTGCGGCCGGGGAATGCGCCGTCCTGCACCGGATAGGTCAGGCCCAGCGCCGCCTGGCGCAGCCCCTGCGCATCGGCAGGAGAAAGGAAGTCGTCGACGACGATGAACGAGGTAGGCATGGCCACCGAGCGTAGCGATGCGCTGCGGCGGCGGCAACCGGGCAACGAAAAACCCCGCCTTGCGGCGGGGTTCTTCCTTGCATCGGGACGGCGTGCCGACCAGGGCCGGCACCGACCGCCGGGGGCGTGGACTTAGAAGTCCATGCCGCCCATGCCACCCATGCCGCCCATGCCACCGGCGCCACCCATGGCCGGCTCGTCCTTCTTCGGAGCTTCGGCAACCATGGCTTCGGTGGTGATCATCAGGCCAGCAATCGAAGCGGCGTTCTGCAGCGCCGAACGGGTCACCTTGGTCGGGTCCAGGATGCCGAACTGCAGCATGTCGCCGAACTCGCCGGTGGCGGCGTTGTAGCCGAAGCTGCCGGTGCCTTCCTTGACCTTGTTGATGATGACCGACGGTTCTTCACCGGCGTTGGCCACGATTTCGCGCAGCGGGGCTTCCATCGCGCGCAGGGCGATCTGGATGCCGTGGTTCTGGTCTTCGTTGGCACCCTTCAGGCCGGCCAGCGCGGTGACCGCACGGACCAGGGCAACGCCGCCGCCCGGGACCACGCCTTCTTCAACGGCTGCACGGGTCGCGTGCAGGGCGTCGTCGACGCGATCCTTCTTTTCCTTCATTTCGATTTCGGTCGAAGCACCGACCTTGATCACGGCAACGCCGCCGGCCAGCTTGGCCACGCGTTCCTGCAGCTTCTCGCGATCGTAGTCCGAGGAGGTGTCCTGGATCTGGGTCTTGATCTGGCCGACGCGTGCGTCGACGGCAGCCTTGTCACCCACGCCATCAATGATGGTGGTGTTTTCCTTGGAGACCTGCACCTTCTTGGCGCGGCCCAGGTCCTTGATGGTGGCCTTTTCCAGCGACAGGCCCACTTCTTCGGAGATCACGGTGCCGCCGGTCAGCACGGCCATGTCTTCCAGCATCGCCTTGCGACGGTCGCCGAAGCCCGGAGCCTTGACGGCCACGACCTTGACGATGCCACGGATGGTGTTGACCACCAGGGTGGCCAGCGCTTCGCCTTCGACTTCTTCGGCAACGATCAGCAGCGGCTTGCCGGCCTTGGCGACGCCTTCCAGCACCGGCAGCAAGTCACGGACGTTGGAGATCTTCTTGTCGTGCAGCAGGATGTACGGGTCATCCAGGTCAGCGGTCTGCGACTGCTGGTTGTTGATGAAGTACGGGGACAGGTAGCCGCGGTCGAACTGCATGCCCTTGACCACGTCCAGCTCGTTGTCCAGGCCCGAGCCTTCTTCAACGGTGATGACGCCTTCCTTGCCGACTTCCTTCATCGCGTCAGCGATGATCTGGCCGATCGACTCGTCCGAGTTGGCCGAGATGGTACCGACCTGGGCAATCGCCTTGTCGTCGGCGGTCGGCTTGGAGATGTTCTTCAGCTCGGAGACGGCGGCCACGACGGCCTTGTCGATACCGCGCTTCAGGTCCATCGGGTTCATGCCGGCGGCAACGGCCTTGGCGCCTTCGCGGATCAGGGCCTGGGCCAGCACGGTGGCGGTGGTGGTGCCGTCGCCGGCGTCGTCGTTGGTGCGCGAAGCAACTTCCTTCACCATCTGCGCGCCCATGTTCTCGAACTTGTCAGCCAGTTCGATTTCCTTGGCGACGGACACGCCGTCCTTGGTGATGGTCGGCGCGCCGAAGCTCTTTTCCAGAACGACGTTGCGGCCCTTCGGGCCCAGGGTGGCCTTGACGGCATTGGCGAGAACGTTGACGCCGCGCACCATGCGCGAACGGGCGTCTTCACCGAAACGAATATCCTTGGCAGCCATTGCGATTACCTCGATGTTTGCACCGGGCCGGGCCCGGCGACGAAAGGGGATGTCTTACAGAAAAGCAGGTCGCGCCGAGGCTCAGCCGATGACGGCGAGCACGTCGTCTTCGCGCAGGACCTTGTACTCGACGCCTTCGCTCTTGTACGAGCTGCCGGCGTACTGGCCGTAGATGACCTTGTCGCCGACCTTCAGCGACGGAGCGCGCACGCTGCCGTTGTCCAGCGGCTTGCCCGGGCCGACGGCCACGACTTCACCCTTGGTGGACTTTTCCTTGGCCGAATCCGGAATGACGATGCCACCGGCGGAGATTTCGTCGGCTTCGATCGGCTTGACCACAACGCGGTCGTGCAGCGGCTTGATGCTCATGAGAGACCTCTTAAGTTATTGATTGGTCTAAAAAAGTCCGGCGATGTTAGCAGTCGTACCAGGCGAGTGCCAGCAACGCGCGTGAAAAAGCCCGACAAGTCGGGAGCACGACAGAGATGGAGACCTCCACAGGCCTTTCAAGGGCTGATCCCGAAATTTTTCTCGGGACCGGGAAACCTGCCTCCCTGCGTGGACGCCTGTATAGGGATGCAGTGCGGCAAGCCAAGGGGGCATGGGGTGCTATTTAGTGATAGATGTCCCACTGTCAGATATCTGACGTTCATTTACGACAAAGTGTCACTGGATCGGCCTTAGGCTCGGCCGCGCATTCCCAATCACAAGGAGTAGTCGATGCGATTGCTGTCCCCGCTTGCCGCCGCCTGCCTGCTGGCGCTGGCCGCCGCGCCGGCCCAGGCCGAGGTCTTCATCAACGAACTGCATTACGACGACAGCACCGCCGCCGGTGACGTCGGCGAAGCCATCGAAGTGGTCGCTACCGCGGGCGAGGACCTGTCCGGCTACCGCCTCTACCTCTACAACGGCAGCAATCCTTCGGCGGCCACGGTCTACGCCAACAACCCGGTCCCGGCCGGCACCGCCGCTGGCTGCGGCAGCGCCAGCATCGCCGTGGTCAACTACCCGACCAACGGCCTCCAGAACGGCCCGAACGACGGCATCGCCCTGGTCGATGCCAGCGGCAAGGTGGTCCAGTTCCTCAGCTACGAGGGCGCCATCACTGCCTCCGGTGGCCCTGCCGCCGGCATGACCAGCCAGAACATTCCGGTGGCCGAGACCAACAGCACGGCGCCCGGCACCTCGCTGCAGCTGACCGGCAACGGCAGCCAGTACGCCCACTTCACCTGGGCCGAATCGGCCAAGCAGACGTTTGGCAGCTGCAACAACGGCCAGACCTTCAGCGGTGGCGGTACCCCTGGTCCGAACACGCCGCCGTCGGTCTCCACCACCACCCCGGCACAGGGCAGCAGCACCTTCCCGGCCGCCGCCGACCTGGAAGTGGTGTTCAGCGAGACGGTGAACCTGGCCAGCGGCGCCTTCGCGCTGAGCTGCGGCACTTCCGGCAGCGTGCCACTGACCTACCCGGCCAGCGGCCGCAATGTGAAGCTGTCCACCAACACCGCGCTGGTGGCCGGTGAAGCCTGCCGCTTCGACATCCGCGCCGCGCGCATCACCGACCTGCAGGGCGCACACCCGGCTGCCGACAGCCGCATCGCCTTCACCGTGGCAACCACCGGCGGCAATCCGGACCCGGGCAACCCCGGCGTGCCGGCCGGTTACTACTCCAGGGTCAACACCAGCAGCCCCAGCCAGCTGCGCTGCTCGCTGCACGCCACCATCAAGGGCCACACCGCCTACCCGTACAGCGGCTCGGGCACCAGTACGTGGACCATCCTGGAAATCGCCGACGAGGATCCGAACAACAGCGGCAGGATCCTGGATGCGTACCGCAACCGCAGCTACGCCAAGGTGACCGACCGCGCCGGCAGCGGCAGTGGCCTGAAGTACAACCGCGAGCACACCTGGCCGAACTCGCTGGGCTTTGCCAGCACCACCGGTGACAAGGGCCTGCCTTACGCACCGTATACCGACACCCACATGCTGTACCTGACCGACGCGCAGTGGAACGCCGACCGTGGCAACAAGCCGTTCGGCAAGTGCGACGCCAACTGCGGCGAGCGCGCCACCGAGGCCAACAACGGCCAGGGCGGCGGCAGCGGCGGTTACCCGGGCAACTCCAACTGGGTGCGCACGCCGGACGGCAACACCGGCACCTTCGAGGTGTGGGGCAAGCGCAAGGGCGACATGGCGCGTGCGGTGATGTACATGGCGATCCGCTACGAGGGCGGCAAGGATGCGGCCACCGGCCAGTCCGAGCCGGACCTGGAGCTGACCGACGATCGCAGCAGGATCGTCAAGACCAGCAGTTCGCCGGCCTACATGGGCCTGCTGTCGACCCTGATCGACTGGCACCTGTCCGATCCGCCGGATGATGCCGAGCGTGCCCGCAACGATGTGGTCTACAGCTTCCAGGGCAACCGCAACCCGTTCATCGACCACCCCGAGTGGGCGACCCCGGCCCTGTTCACTTCGGCCAAGCCT
>NZ_JAOCLC010000105.1:0-11188 GCF_029845105.1 Stenotrophomonas sp. GD03654
CCCCCTCAACCGGACCCACCCCGCCTCCCCACGGATAGCCAGCTTCTGCCGTTGACGTTGACGTTGATTCGGCAGGTGCAGGGCTGCAACCCCTGCCGAACACCCCCTACCTGCGGGGTGCGAGCTGCTCGAGCATTTCCCAGGATTTCAGGCCGCGCGGCCCGAGGTGATGGGCCAGCACCCGCCGCATCGGCAGACGCAGGCTGGCCAGGTCGGCCGCATCGGGCTCTTCGTCCGCCGCCAGCGCCAGCAGCGCCGAGCCAGTGGCGGCCGCCCGGCGTTCCCCACCGCGCTCGCTCAGCAGGCGTTGCGCGCCTTCTTGCGGATCCAGTTCATAGCGCGCGGCCGGGTCGATCGGCTGTCCGTCGCTCGCGCTGTCCAGATCGAAACCCAGGCCCAGCGCGGACAGCAGCTCGCGTTCGAAGCGACGCAGCGTCCAGGCCAGGCCGGCGCCCACGGCCAGCCGCGCACGCGCTTCGCCGTAGGCCAGGTACAACTCGGGCAACGGGTCCTGGCGCGGAGCCAGGCGCAGGGTCAGTTCACTCAGGTAGAAGCCGGCCAGCATCGCCTGGCCGACCAGGCGTGGGGCCGCGTCCAGTGCTTCCGCGCCGCGCAGCTGGGCCAGTTCCCCCCGCTGCAGGGCACTGAAGCGGATCCACTGCAGCGGCTGCAGGGCCGCGCGCAGCACCTGGCCCTTGGCCGTGGACACGCCACGCGCGAGCAGGCCGATGCGGCCATGCTGCGCGCTCAACACTTCGACCAGCAGGCTGGTCTCGCGGTAGGCCCGTGCGTGCAGCACGAAACCGGTGTCGTCCTCGATCATCATCGAAGCGACCGCGACGGCTTACTCGTAACCGAAGGCCTTCAGCGCGGCCTCGTCGTCAGACCAGCCTTCACGCACGCGCACCCAGGTCTCCAGGAACACTTTGGCCCCGAACAGACGTTCCATCTGCAGGCGGGACTTGGCACCGATCTCCTTCAGCCGGGTGCCGCCCTTGCCGATCACGATCGCCTTCTGGCCCTCGCGCTCGACCCAGATCACCGCACCGATGCGCAGCAGGTTGCCATCTTCGGTGAAGCGCTCGATTTCCACGGTGGTGGCGTACGGCAGTTCCTCGCCAAGCTGGCGCATCAGCTGCTCACGCACCAGTTCGCCGGCCAGGAAACGCTGGCTGCGGTCGGTGATCTCGTCTTCGCCGAACATCGGCGGCGCTTCCGGCAACAGCGCCAGTACGTCGCGTACCAGTGCTTCCAGGCCGTTGCGCTTCTGCGCCGAGATTGGATGCACGGACGAGAAATCGCGGCCGGCCGTGACTTCCTGCAGGAACGGCAGCAGCGCGCCCTTGTCCTTCAGCCGGTCGATCTTGTTGACCACCAGCACCACCGGGATACCGGCGTCGCGCAGTACATTGAAGGCCAGGCTGTCTTCTTCGTCCCAGCGACCGGCTTCGATCACCAGCAGGCCAGCATCGACGCCTTCCAGCGAGCCGCGTGCGGCGCGGTTCATCACCCGGTTCATCGCCCGCTTCTGCACCTTGTGCAGGCCGGGGGTGTCGACCAGCACCAGCTGGCCTTCCGGATAGGTGGCGATGCCCAGCAGGCGATGGCGCGTGGTCTGCGGTCGGTTGGAAACGATGCTGACCTTGGCGCCGACCAGGGCATTGGTCAGGGTCGATTTGCCCACGTTCGGGCGGCCGATGACGGCCACGCTGCCGCAATGATGGGAAGTTTGTTCGCTCACTTGGAATCCAGTTGTTCTAGGACGGCCGCAGCCGCCTGTTGTTCGGCAAGCCGCCGCGAGGCGCCTTCGCCCTCGGTGCTGGCGGCCGGGTCGGCTACGTTGCAGCGTACCCGGAAGTGCTTGGCGTGGTCGTCACCGGATTCTGACACCAGTTCATACTGCGGCAACGCCTTCTGTCGGGCCTGCAGCCATTCCTGCAGGCGGGTCTTGGGATCTTTCTCGGGCCGGCCGGAGGCCGGCAGTGCCTCGATCGACGCGCTGAACCAGGGCAGTACCACCGCCCGGCAGGCCTCGAAGCCGGCATCCAGGTAGATCGCGGCCACCACGGCTTCCACCGCGTCGGCCAGGATCGAGTCGCGGCGATGACCGCCGGACTTCATTTCGCCCGGGCCCAGGGTCAGCCGCTCGCCCAGTTCCAGAGTGCGCCCGATCACCGCCAGCGCGCCTTCTCGCACCAGCTCGGCACGGGCGCGGGTCATCGCGCCTTCGTCAGCCTTGGGCCAGCGTCGGTACAACGCCTCGGCCGCCATCATGTTGACGATGCTGTCACCGAGGAACTCCAGGCGCTCGTTATGCGGCGCACCGGCACTGCGATGCGTCAGCGCCTGCTTGAGCAGGGCCGGGTCGCTGAAGGCATGACCGATCAGGTCGCCACGTTGGATGAATTTACTGGGCACCGCTTCGTGTCAGGTCCTGGGAGGAATCGAATTTGCCAACCACATCGAGGTTGCCGATCAGCTGACGGCGCACTTCATAGTTGACCTTGAGCGTCCAGCCATTGTCGCGACGGTCGAACTTCACGTTGGCCGGCTTCACGTTGTCCGAATAGTTGATGTACAGGCGCTTGAAGAACAGGTCCTGGATCCGCGCCGGCTCCATGCTGCCCACACCCGGCTCGTTGGCCAGGCTCTTCATTGCCGAGCGCACCGCGTAGTACTCCTGGTACATCGGGAACAGCTTCATGCCGATGTAGAGGAAGAAACCAACCACGATCAGGACCGTCAGGAACGAGGTCAGGGTCATGCCACGCTGCGTGTTCATCGTCTTCATTGCGTTCTCCCCAGATACGCGTTGGATGTGAAATTACCCGGTTGATGCCCGATCAGTTGATGCTCGAGCCGATCCGCGACGGCTCGAAGCCATCCTTGCAGAACCAGCCCTGGCAGTTCAGCCAGATCAGGAAGGCCTTGCCGCGCAGGTTCTCTTCCGGCAGCAGGCCCCAGAAACGGCCATCGTCGCTGTTGTCACGGTTGTCGCCCATCACCAGGTACTTGCCGGCCGGCACGGTCCACTGGCCCTGGCCACGCGGGTAGTCGGTCTCCAGCACGGTGTGGGTACGGCCCGGCAGGTGCTCGACCAGCAGGTTGGCGCCCTCGCCCTGGCCCTTGTGGCCGGCGTAGATGCCCTTGTTGTCGTACTTCAGCGGTTCGCCGTTGAGGATCATGCCGTCGCCTTCGAAGACCACGGTGTCACCCGGCACGCCGATCACGCGCTTGATGAAGTTCTCGCCCTTTGCCGGGTCGTTGTCGCTATGGCCGGGGAAGTGGAACACCACCACATCGCCACGCGACGGCTCGCCAAACGGCACGATCTTGGTGTTGCTGATCGGCAGGCGCAGGCCGTAGGAGAACTTGTTGACCAGGATGAAATCACCGATCAACAGGTTCGGCATCATCGAGCTGGACGGAATCTTGTACGGCTCGGCGATGAAACTGCGCACGATCAGCACGATCGCCAGCACCGGGAAGAACGCACGCGAGTAGTCCACCAGCACAGGCTCGGAATCGAGCAGGCCCGCGCGCTGGGCGCGACGCTTGGCGAAGTACAGCTTCTCGCCAAGCAGGATCAGGCCCGAGGCCAGGGTCAGCACGACCAGGAGGATCTCAAACAGTTTCATTCAGGGTCCTTTGCAACGTCACCAGACGACCGGCCCCGCAGGGCCGGTGCGGGCTTACTTGTTGTCCATCTGCAGTACGGCCAGGAACGCTTCCTGCGGGATCTCCACACGGCCGACCTGCTTCATGCGCTTCTTGCCTTCCTTCTGCTTTTCCAGAAGCTTCTTCTTGCGCGAAACGTCGCCACCATAGCACTTGGCCAGCACGTTCTTGCGCATCGCCTTGACCGTGGTGCGGGCGATGATCTGCGAGCCGACGGCGGCCTGGATGGCCACGTCGAACATCTGGCGCGGGATCAGGTCCTTCATCTTCTCGCACAGCTCGCGGCCGCGGCGGTCGGCATGGCTGCGGTGCACGATCAGCGACAGCGCATCGACCTTGTCGCCGTTGATCAGCACGTCCACGCGCACGAACGGACCCGCGTCGAAGCGCACGAAGTGGTAGTCCAGCGAGGCATAGCCACGGCTGACCGACTTCAGCTTGTCGAAGAAGTCCAGCACCACCTCGGCCATCGGCAGTTCGTAGCTGATCTGCACCTGGCTGCCCAGGTAGTTGATGCCGATCTGGCTGCCGCGCTTTTCTTCGCACAGCTTGATGATGTTGCCGATGTACTCCTCGGGGGTGAGCACGTTGGCACGGATGATCGGCTCGCGGATCTCCTCGACCTGGTTCACCGGCGGCAGCTTGGCCGGGTTGTCCATGTTGATGATCGAGCCATCGGTCTTCAGGACTTCATACACCACCGTCGGCGCGGTGCTGATCAGGTCCAGGTTGTATTCGCGCTCCAGGCGCTCCTGCACGATTTCCATGTGCAGCATGCCGAGGAAGCCGCAGCGGAAACCGAAGCCCATCGCCTCGGAGCTTTCCGGCTCGAAACGCAGCGCGGCATCGTTCAGGCGCAGCTTGTCCAGTGCTTCGCGCAGGTCCGGGTAGTCCTCGGCATCAACCGGAAACAGGCCGGCGAACACGCGCGGCTGCATTTCCTGGAAGCCCGGCAGCGGCTTCGGTGCCGGGTCGCCGGCCAGGGTCAGGGTGTCGCCGACCGGCGCACCATGCACGTCCTTGATGCTGGCGGTGACCCAGCCCACTTCACCTGCACGCAGCGCCGGCAGCACCTTGCGCTTCGGGGTGAACACGCCGACGTTGTCGACCTGGTGGTTGCGGCCGGTGGACATCACCTGCAGCTTGTCACCGGCCTTGATCTCGCCCTGCATCACGCGCACCAGCGAGACCACGCCCAGGTAGTTGTCGAACCAGGAGTCGATGATCAGCGCCTGCAGCTTGTCGGTGTCGCGCGGCTTCGGCGGCGGGATGCGATGCACGATCGCTTCCAGCACGTCCTGCACGTTCAGGCCGGTCTTGGCACTGACCGGCACGGCGTCGGAGGCGTCGATGCCGATCACGGCCTCGATTTCGGCCTTGGCGCGCTCGATGTCGGCGGTGGGCAGGTCGATCTTGTTGATCACCGGCACCACTTCCAGGCCCTGCTCCACGGCGGTGTAGCAGTTGGCCACCGACTGCGCTTCCACGCCCTGGGCCGCATCGACCACCAGCAGCGCGCCTTCGCAGGCGGCCAGCGAGCGGCTGACTTCATAGGAGAAGTCGACGTGGCCCGGGGTGTCGATGAAGTTCAGATGGTAGGTCTGCCCGTCCTTGGCCAGGTACGGCAGCGACACCGACTGCGCCTTGATCGTGATGCCACGCTCGCGCTCGATGGGGTTGGAGTCGAGCACCTGCGCTTCCATCTCGCGGGCCTGCAGGCCACCACAGAGCTGGATGATGCGGTCGGCCAGCGTGGACTTGCCGTGGTCGACATGGGCAATGATGGAGAAGTTGCGGATGTTCCGCATCGAATCAGAAGACATAGGTGGCGGCGGCGCGCGGCGTCGTCAGGGTAACGGTCGATTATCGCACGCCCGGCGCCCCACCGCGAAAACGGCCTCATCGAGCCGGGCCCGGAATGGCCGAAGCCCCGCCGGGGCGGGGCTTCGGGGTGATCAGCGGGGCCGCCGGACCGGCCCGGGCAGGCCTTACTGGCCGGCCTTCACAGCCACGAACGCGCTGTTGCCATTGCCGGTACGCACCAGCAGCATCACCACGTCGTCCTTCTTGTAACCGGACAGCGCGCGGTTCAGGCCATCCACACTGCCGACCGGAGTGCGGCCGACCTGCAGGATCACCATGCCCGGCGACAGGCCGGCATCACGCGCCGCCTGGCCCTTGACCCCGGTGATGCGCACGCCCTCGTTGCCGTCCAGGCCGAACTGCTTGCGCTGCGGTGCGGTCAGGTCGCTGACGTCCAGGCCCAGCAGGGCATTGGCGCCGGCCTGCGGTGCCGCATCGGGCTTGGCCGTGGCCGCCGCGCGAGCGTTGCCCTGGCCGTCGTCGCTCAGTGCGGTCAGCGTGGCGCTGAGGTCACGGGGCTTGCCGTCGCGGATCACACCCAGGGTGACCCGGCTGCCCGGCGCCATCGCGCCGATCAGCGGCGGCAGGTCGGACCAGCTGTTGACCGGGCTGCCATTGACCGAGCGCACCACGTCGCCGATCTGCACGCCGGCCTTCTCGGCCGCACTGCCGGGCACGATCTGGTTGACCAGCGCGCCACGGCTGTCCGGCAGCCCCAGGCCCTGTGCCTTCAGCGAATCGATCGGTTCAACCACCGCGCCGAGCTGGCCACGGGTGACCTTGCCGCTCTTCTTGATCTGCTCGACTGCGCTCATCGCCAGGTCGATCGGGATCGCGAAGCTGATGCCCATGTAGCCGCCGGAGGCGGAGAAGATCTGCGAGTTGATGCCGACCACTTCGCCACGGGTGTTCAGCAACGGACCGCCAGAGTTGCCCTGGTTGATCGCCACGTCAGTCTGGATGAACGGCACATAGCGCTGGTCCGCACCACCGGTGCTGCGGCCCAGTGCGCTGACGATGCCGGCGGTGACCGAATGATCGAGACCGAACGGCGAGCCGATTGCGACGACCCACTGGCCGGGCTTCAGCGTGTTGGAATCTCCCACGCGCACGGTCGGCAGGTTCTTGCCTTCGATCTTCAGCAGGGCCACGTCGTATTGCTGGTCGCTGCCCACCACCTTCGCCTTGAACTCGCGGCTGTCGCCCAGCTTGACCTTCACCTCGCTGGCATCGGCCACCACGTGGTAGTTGGTCAGCACATAGCCGTCGGGCGAAATGATGAAGCCCGAGCCCATGCCACGGCCCTTGATGCTGGGGCCACCGTCTGGCCCACCCGGACCCTGCCCCGGCATCGGGAAGTCCGGGCCGAAGAAGCGGCGGAAGAACTCCGGCATGTCATCGTCGCCCATCGGGCCGCGCGCGGCCTGGCGGTTGTTGCGGACGATGGTGGTGTCGACGTTGACCACGCCCGGGCCGACCTGTTCGACCAAGTTGGTGAAGTCGGGCAGGCCACTGACCAGCGGCTGCGCCGGCGCCCGCGCTGCTGCAGCTGGCGCAGGCTGGGTCTGCGCGACAGGCGCGGGGGCCTGTGCGCAGGCCACCAGGGGAAGGGTCAGGGCCAGCAGACCCATGGCCTGCGTGCGGAGTCGGGGAGTCATCGGACGGCAACCTCCGGATCGGGTGGAAAGAGGAATACGGGCCCCGCCGACGGCGGGGCGTGAAAGCGCCCGGCTCAGTCGCGCGGGCGCGGCGGCACCGGCAGGTCATCCTGCAGGCGCGGCTCGAACGGGTAGAACGCGGCCCCCCCGGCATGGGCCGGGAAGCTGGCATTGAGCGCGCCGCCGGCAGCGGGCGCCAGGCTGGAACGCGGCCACGGCCGGGCCTGCAGTCCGCCCACCTCGCCGAACGGCAGGTTGCGGCTGGCGTTGGCCGGCACGGTCGGGGTCAACGGCGCCGGCGCTGCGGCGATGGCCCGTTGCGGAGCCTCATCGCGCTGCGCGGCACGCCCGGCCTGCTGGGTGCGCGTAGCGCTGGCACGGCGGGCGTCCTGGCGGCGGCTGGAGGCAGCCATCGCCACGGCCGGCGCCGCTGCCACAGCCATTGCCGCGGTATCCACCGACGCTTCGGTGACCGTCGCCGGGGTGGCCGGCGCCGGCGCCAGTTCCGCCTGGCTGGCGATCACCTGCGGCGCCAGCGGTTCACCCGGCGTGGACTCCTTCAGTTTCTCGCCGCCGATGAACAGCGCGACGGCGGCAACCGACGCGGCCAGGGCGGCACCACCGCCCCACGCTCGCCAGCCCGTACGACGTACCTGGCGGCGCGGCTCGGCCTGTGGTGCGGGTTCGGCCGCGATGGCGGCAGCCACGGCAGCACTGAATCCGGCCGGTGCCAGCGCCGGGGCCTGCCCGCGCATCACATCGCCCAGCAGCTGCCAACGTTCCTGGCAACCCGCCAGTTCGGGATCGTGTTCCATACGACGCAGCAGGAAGCGCGCCTCATCGGCACCCAGCTCGCCATCGATCAGGGCCGACAGCTGTTCGCGGTGGCGCTGGTCCAGGCGCTGCCCGGCGGGCGATTGGTGGTTCTGCGATTCGTTGAACGGATTACTGGTCATACGCGGCTCTTCTCACGGGTGGCGCTGCCGATGTCCAACAGCGGCCGGAGTTCGGTGTCGATCGCCTCGCGCGCCCGGAAGATCCGTGAACGCACGGTGCCGATCGGGCACCCCATTTTCTGCGCGATATCCTCGTAACTCAGGCCTTCCACCTCGCGCAGGGTGATCGCCAACCGGAGCTCTTCCGGCAGCGCGTTGACGGCCTTCATCACCGTCTGTTCCAGTTCCTGGCGCATCAACTCACGTTCGGGGGTGTCGGTGTCGCGCAGGCGCGTCCCGCTGTCGAACTGTTCGGCATCACCGATGTCGATGTCATCGGTCGGCGGTCGGCGATTGTGTGAAGCCAGGTAGTTTTTGGCGGTATTCACGGCGATTCGATGCAACCAGGTTGAGAACTGGGCATCGCCACGGAAACTTCCGATCGCGCGGTAGGCACGGATGAAAGTGTCCTGGGCGACGTCCTGACATTCGCTCCAGTCGGCGATGTAGCGACCGACCAGGGCCACCACGCGATGCTGGTACTTGCGCACCAGGACATCGAACGCGGCGCTCTCGCCGTGCTGCACGCGCCGGACCAGTTCCAGATCCAGCTCCTGAGGTGTATCAACATCGGCCATGAGGGGCCGCACTCCTGTCAGCCCAACCGACGTCGGGCAATGAGACTGCCAATCCCGGGAAAAGTTCAGTCGCCGATCACCTGGCGCCGCACCAGCTTTTAACCACCGTTCCGTTAGCGTTCCGGTCCACGGCCATGGATCCGGGGTCGCCACTCCCCTGCTATTGGGATTTGACGCGGGGGAAACAACCTCTGGATCATAGCCGCTTCTCCATACACAACCGGATGGAACGTCCATGCTCTCAGGCTTCGATGGTCTCCGCTTCAGCCACTGGCACCCCGAGATCCGCGACGACGGCGTGGTGGTTCTCTCCCTGGATCGTCAGGACAGCAGCGTCAATGCCATGTCGCAGGATGTGCTGCTGGAACTGGGCGACCTGCTCGAGCGCATTGCACTGGACCCGCCCAAGGGCGTGGTGATCCAGTCGCTGAAAAAGGCCGGCTTCATTGCCGGTGCGGACCTGAAGGAGTTCCAGGAGTTCGACCGCCGCGGCACCGTCAACGACGCCATCCGTCGTGGCCAGGCCACTTACCAGAAGCTGGCCGAGCTGCCCTGCCCGACCGTGGCGGCCATCCACGGCCACTGCCTGGGTGGCGGCACCGAGCTGGCGCTGGCCTGCCGCTACCGCGTGGCCTCCAATGACAGCAGCACCCGCATCGGCCTGCCGGAGACCCAGCTGGGCATCTTCCCGGGCTGGGGCGGCAGTGCGCGACTGCCGCAACTGGTGGGCGCACCGGCGGCGATGGACATGATGCTGACTGGCCGCACCCTGTCGGCCACGTCCGCGCGCGGCATCGGCCTGGTCGACAAGGTGGTGGCGCCGGCGGTGGTGCTCGACACCGCCGTGGCGCTGGCCCTGTCCGGCACCACGCGCCCGTTCAAGCAGCGCGCGACGGCCTGGGCCACCAACACCTGGCTGGCACGCACGCTGCTGGCGCCGCAGATGGTCAAGCAGGTCGCACGCAAGGCCAAGAAGGACCAGTATCCGGCGCCGTACGCGCTGATCAGCACCTGGCAGCGCAGCGGCGGCAAGCCGATCCAGGCCCGCCTCGACGCCGAACGGCGCGCGGTGGTGAAGCTGGCCAGTACACCGACCGCGCGCAACCTGATCCGCATCTTCTTCCTGACCGAGCGCCTGAAGGGCCTCGGTGGCGGCGATTCCGGCATCCGCCATGTGCACGTGGTGGGCGCCGGCGTGATGGGCGGCGACATCGCCGCGTGGGCCGCCTACAAGGGCTTCGAAGTGACTCTGCAGGATCGTGAGCAGCGCTTCATCGACCCGGCCATGGAACGCGCGCAGGCACTGTTCGCCAAAAAGGTGCGTGACGAGAGCAAGCGCCCCGCCGTGGCCGCGCGCCTGCGTGCCGATCTGGAAGGCAACGGCGTGGCCGAGGCCGACCTGGTGATCGAAGCGATCATCGAGAACCCGGAAGCCAAGCGTGCGCTGTACCAGACGCTGGAACCGAAGATGAAGCAGGACGCGCTGCTGACCACCAATACTTCGTCGATTCCGCTGGTGGAACTGCGCGACCATATCCAGCGCCCGGCACAGTTCGCTGGCCTGCATTACTTCAACCCGGTCGCGCAGATGCCGCTGGTGGAAATCATCCACCACGACGGCATGGCGCCGGAGACCGAGCGCCGTCTGGCCGCGTTCTGCAAGGCGCTGGGCAAGTTCCCGGTGCCGGTGGCCGGCAGCCCGGGCTTCCTGGTCAACCGCGTGCTGTTCCCGTACATGCTGGAAGCCGCCACCGCGTATGCCGAGGGCATTCCGGGCCCGGTGATCGACAAGGCCGCAGTGAAATTCGGCATGCCGATGGGCCCGATCGAACTGATCGACACCGTGGGCCTGGACGTGGCCGCCGGCGTCGGCCGCGAACTGGCGCCGTTCCTGGGCCTGCAGATTCCGGCCGCGCTGCAGACGGTGGAACCGGACAAGCGTGGCAAGAAGGATGGCCAGGGCATCTACACCTGGGAAAACGGCAAGCCGAAGAAGCCGGACGTGGCCAGCGATTATCAGGCCCCGGCCGATCTGGAGGACCGCCTGATCCTGCCGCTGTTGAACGAAGCGGTGGCCTGCCTTCACGAAGGCGTGGTGGCCGACGCGGACCTGCTGGATGCCGGCGTGATCTTCGGCACCGGCTTCGCGCCGTTCCGCGGTGGTCCGATCCAGCACATCCGTGCGGTCGGTGCCGATGCGATCGTCGAGCGGTTGAAGGCATTGCAGCAGCGCCATGGCGACCGTTTCGCCCCGCGCCCCGGCTGGGACAACCCCGCCCTGCGCGAACCAGTGGTTTGAGTTTATCGGCCGGGCCTGCGGCCCGGCACCCGCGTTTCAAACCAAAGCCAAAGCCAAAGCCGGAGCCGGAGCAACAGCCGGCTCTGGCTTTTCTGTTTGTTGGGTGGGGCGGTGTGG
>NZ_JAOCLC010000106.1:0-10912 GCF_029845105.1 Stenotrophomonas sp. GD03654
TCCGTCCCCTTTTTTTCAGATATCACTGTGGTGGTGCGGGACCCCGGTCTTCGGCAGCGGGTCATGCCCACCCACGAAGTGGCGTACAACCGGTGCGCGCTCACCGCGATGCAGTTCCCGCAGTACTTCCTGGATCGCCTTGTCATCGGCGGTGATGCGCTCGTGCTGGCGCAGGTGCTCCAGCCACGACGGGGTCACGAAATACTCCAGGTGGATGCCCGGGCTGGCCACATCCTCGACCACACCCCAGACCACCGCGCCATCGCGGCGACGGATCGCGCCCAGCGCGCGCATCTGCGTCTGGAACGCGGCGCGATCAGCATCATCGATGCGGTACTCGAGGGTGACCAGTACCGGGCCGCGGTCGTTCGACACCGGCACCGACAGCTCGGGCGCCGGCCAGTGCCCGGCCGGGCTCAGGTTCAGGTCTTCGGTACCGGCGATGCGCACGCGCCATACCAGCAGCCCGCCGATCACCGCACCTGCGGCAGCCACCAGCAGCGCCAGTTCCGGCGAGGTACGCTGTGCCAGCGCGCCCCAGCTCAGGCCACCGGCCGCCATGCCGGCGGAGAACACCATGATGTACAGCGCCAGCGCACGCGCGCGTACCCAGGCAGGCACTGCTGTCTGCGCCGCAATCTGCAGCGACGACAGCACGGTGATCCAGGCAAAACCGTTGATCAGCATCACCAATGGCAGCACGTACCAGCTGCGGGTCAGTGCCAGCCCGACCAGGCTCAGCGCCAGTGACAGCGTGGCCAGCAGCACCAGCAGGTCGCGATCCAATTGCGCGCGCAGCTTCGGCAGCAGCAAGGCCCCGCCCACTGCACCGATACCGATGCAGCCCAGCAGCATGCCGTACTGCCCCGCCCCGCCGTGCATCTGGCCGCGCACCACCACCGGCAGCAACGCGTTCATCGCCGCAGCAAAGAAGAAGAAGCCCACCGACTTGATCAGCACCGCCTGCAGGCGTCCCGCACGGCTGGCGTAGCGCAGGCCCGCTTTCAGTCCAGCACCGAAGCCCTCCGGCGGCAGACTCGACTGCTTCGGGTCACGCTTCCAACCCCACACCACGAACAGCATTGCGGCAAAGGTGATGGCGTTGAAGCCGAACGCCCAGACCGCACCGAGCTGGGCGACGATCACGCCGCCGATGGCCGGGCCGATCGAGCGCGCGATGTTGATGCCGATCGAGTTCAGCGCCACCGCTGAGGCCAGCATCGGCTGCGGCACCAGTTCGGACACGATCGCGGCCTGTGCCGGCATCGCCATCGCCGCACCGCAACCCATGCAGAAGGTCAGCAGCACCAGCAGCTGCGGCGTCAGCATGTCCAGCGCGGTCAACGTCGCCATCACGGCGGCGACCAGCAGCATCCAGGCCTGGGTCGCCAACAGGTACCTGCGGCGATCGACGATGTCGGCCAGCGTTCCGGCGGCCAGCGCCAGCAGTACGATCGGCACGGTGGTGGCCGACTGCACCAAGGCCACCATCAACGGCGAACCGGTACGTTCGGCCATCACCCAGGCGGCGGCCACGTCATTGACCCAGGTGCCGATGTTACTGGCCAGGATTGCCAGCCAGATCGAACGGAACATCTGGATCTTCAGCGGGGACCAGGCACCTGCGGCCTGTGCGGGGGGTTGCGACGCGGTTGCGTTCACCATTGCCATGCTCCAACGATCGAGGCGAACAGCGTGTCCTGGCCGCCGGCCTGCTTCAGCGCAGGACCCGCATCGACCCAGGCCAGCTGCAGCTGCCATTGCCAGTGTTCGCTGGCCTGCCAGCGGGTTTCGGATTTGTACTGATTACCGATGCGGCGCGCGCCACCGGCGCTGCCCGGCAACGCCACCAGCGGTGCCGGCGTGGCGTAGACCGCATCGGCGCGACGATGCTTCCAGGCGATCTGTACGCCCAGCTCCGTCGTCACCGTGTCGTGCAGACGCAGGGTCAAGGTTGGCTGGAGGTCCATCAGGTTGGCCGGGGCCAGCAGGCTGGCCTCGCTGAAGTAGGCCGATTTCGGGAACAGCGCATTGAAGGTTCCCAGGCGGCCGTCTCGCGGATTGCCATCGCCACTGGCGATGTCCGCCTTCAGCCCCAACCGTGGTTGCAACGGCAGGTCCGTCCAGCGCCACCCCGTATCGGTGGCCAGCGTCCAGGCGCGGATATCGAGCGTGCCGATGGCCGTTCGCAGTTCACCGCCCTGCGCCACCAGCTCGCTGTTCCAGTCCAGTGCACCGGCCTGGCCGAACCAGCGTGCACCCACGGTCTGCCGCCGCTCGGTGCCGGAATCTGCCGCGAAGCGTGCGCCTTCGCGGCGGTAGTCCAGCAGATACAGATCCCACTGTCCCGCGCCCTGCCCGCGTGCCGTGGTGGCATAGGCACCCCACAGGTGGGCACCGTGTTCGCCGCGATCATCAAAGGCACCCGGCCGGTTCTCCACCGGTCGCAGTGCCATCAGATCAAACGTGCCGAGGCGGCCCTTCCAGCCGAGGCGCGCACCGTCGAAGGCCAGGCGGATGTTCGGCCCATCGCGCACCGACAACAGCCGCGAGCTTCCGTAGCCGGCTTCCTGCCGACCGAGTTGCAGGTGGAAGCCGCTACGCTGCCAGCGCCAGTACGCCTGCTGCACATCCAGCGCGCCGCGGTCGGTGCGGCCGGCTCCACCTGCCTTGCCATTCTCGGCATGCACGCCCAGCTGCAGCTTCGCCTGCCAGCTGTCCTCCGCATAGGTGGCCGAGGCCAGCGCGCGCAGCAGGCCGTAGCCATCTTCACTGCTGCCGATGCCGAACCGGGTCGGGTCGTAGTACAGGCCACGCAGGCGCAGCGAGGCGTCCAGTTGCAGCTGGCCGTTGCCAGCATCACTGCAGCGGCCCCCCTCGCAGGCCAGCGCCAGCGATGGCGCGGCCAGCAGCGCCAGGCTCAGAACGCGAAGCACGAACATCCCATCGCGCCCCAGAATGCGGTCAGGTCATCGGTGGGCGCCGCATGCCGTGCGGCATGACCATGAGCGCCGTGCGTACTGCAGGCCACGCCGTGATGGTGGCGATGGGCGGCGGCCAACCCGGTGGCGGCACCGCCGACGTGGTAGCCACCGAACCGGTTGACCGGCGACCAGTCCGGCATCGCTGGCGGCAGCTGCGGCGCCAGCCCGGCGTAGTCGCCGTCGGCATGCACGATGCGGCCGCCGACGACGGTCAGCAGGCTGGTGATGTCGGCAATCTGCGCGTCATCGACACGGAAGAAATCGGCCGAGAGCAGGATGAAATCAGCCAGCTGGCCCTTCCGCAGCGTGCCCTTCACCGCTTCGTCGCCGGAGAACCAGGCGCTGCCCTGGGTCCACAGGCGCAGCGCCTGCTCGCGTTCGAGCAGATTCTCATCGCCATACAGGGCCAGCCCGCCCACGGTGCGCCCGGTCACCAGCCAGGACAATGCCACCCAGGGGTTGTAGCTGGCTACGCGGGTGGCATCGGTACCGGCACCGACCGGCACGCCTTCGGCCAGCATGCGTTTGACCGGCGGCGTATGCCGCGCGGCCTGCACGCCATAGCGCTCGACGAAAGCCTCGCCCTGGTAGGCCATGCGGTGTTGTACGGCGATGCCACCACCCAGCGCGCGGATACGTTCGATGTTGCGCGGGGTGATGGTTTCGGCGTGGTCGATGAACCAGTGCAGGCCATCGAACGGCACCTCGCGGTTGACCTGTTCGTAGACATCGAGGATGCGGGTGATGCTCTCGTCATACGTTGCGTGGATGCGAAACGGCCAGCGCTTCTCCACCAGCAGCTTCACCACGTCATGCAGTTCGGGCTCAAGCTCCGGCGGCAGCTCCGGACGTGGCTCGTTGAACAGCTCGAAATCGGCCGCCGAGAACACCAGCATCTCGCCGGCACCGTTGTGGCGCAGCAGGTCGTCGCCCTGGCGCGGCTGCAGGATCTCGCTCCAGCCACGGAAGTCATCCACCTCCTTGCCCTTGTTCTGGGTGAACAGGTTGTAGGCGATGCGCACTGTCAGCTGGTCATCGCGGTGCAGCTGCTCGATGACCTGGTAGTCCTCGGGGTAGTTCTGGAAGCCGCCGCCAGCGTCGATCACCGAGGTGATGCCGAGCCGGTTCAGTTCGCGCATGAAGTGGCGCGTCGAGTTGGCCTGGTATTCGATCGGCAGGCGCGGGCCCTTGGCCAGCGTGGCATACAGGATCAGCGCATTGGGCTTGGCCAGCAGCAGCCCGGTGGGGTTGCCCAGCGAATCACGCACGATCTGCCCGCCCGGCGGATCCGGTGTGTCCTTGGTGTAGCCGCAGGCATGCAGCGCGGCACGGTTGAGCAGCGCGCGGTCGTACAGGTGCAGCAGGAACACCGGCGTATCCGGCGCGATGTCGTTGAGCTCCTGCAGCGTCGGCAGGCGCTTCTCGTTGAACTGCGCGGCAGTGAAGCCACCGACCACGCGCACCCACTGCGGTGCGGGCGTGCGGTCGACCTGGGCCTTCAACATGTCCAGAGCGTCGCCCAGCGAACGCAGCCCGTCCCATCGCAACTCCAGGTTGTAGTTCAGGCCACCACGGATCAGGTGGGTATGGCTGTCGTTGAGGCCGGGCAGCAGGCGCCTGCCCTGGGCGTCGATCAGGGTCGCTTCATTGCCCCAGCCGCGCATGATCTCCTCGTCGCTGCCGACGGCGACGATGCGTCCTTCCTGCACAGCCAGCGCCTGCGCATGCGGCTGCTGCGGGTCGAGGGTGGTGATGCGGGCATTGCGGATGACCAGCGTGCTCATGCGACGCTCCTTGGAAGTGGAATCGAGTGCGGCAGCGGCGCGGCCGGCCAGACCGAGCGCAACAGCGGCACCACTGGCCAGCACCACGTTGCGGCGGCCGTGGTCGAGGGGATCGTGACTCATGCGAAATCTCCCGGAAAGCGTTGGCCGTCCAGCGCCCAGGCACCCGGCCCGGCCAGTGCGAGGGCCAGCAGCACCGTGGTCCACATCAACGGGTACTCGCTGCCGCCGCGCATCCAGAACCAGCCCTTGGGCAGGGCCAACAGGACGGTGAAGCCGATGAAGGCGGCCGCCGCAAGTGCGGCGATACGGGTCTGCCATCCCAGCAGCACGGCCAGCCCGGACAGCACCTGCAGCAGGGACAGCAGCAACGGCAGCGGTGCCACTGCTGGCAGCCCGAAGGCACGCAGCTCGGTAGCGAAGCCGGACAGCCCAGGTCCACCGAACCAGCCGAACAGCTTGCCCAGCGCGTGCGGCAGCAGGAAGCCTCCTGCCGCCACGCGCAGCATCAGCAGGGCCAGGTCGAGGCCATGGCTGGCCACCATACTCAGTGCCCGCCTTCCTGCGCGCCGAACATGCGCTTGGCGTACTGGATGCCGATGCCGTAGCCGCCGGCGTGGTCGCGGGCAATGCCGGTGGTCAGGTCGTAGGTTTCCCCGCGTGCCCAGTCGCGCTGCAGTTCGAGCAGGTACTGCACGCTGGTCATCGGCACTGCGCCGGCCTGCACCATGCGGGTGATCGCCCGCTCATGCGCTTCTTCGCTGACATCGCCGCAGGCATCGGTGATCACGTAGACCTCGAAACCCTGCGCCAACGCCGACAGCGCCGGCCCGACAATGCAGACGCTGGTCCACAAGCCAGCAACAACCAGGCGACGCTTGCCGATGCGGTTGATCTCATCGATCACCGGCTGGTCTTCCCAGGTATTCATCGAGGTGCGGTCGAACACCGTCTGGCCCGGGAAGATCTGCGGCAGTTCCGGGAACATCGGGCCGGAGAACGACGTTTCGGCGACCGTGGTCAGCACCACCGGCACGTTGAAGCCCTTGGCACCCTTGCTGATCAGCGACACGTTGTTGCGCAGCGCGGAGATGTCGATGGTGTGGGTCGCAAACGCCATCTGCGACTGGAAGTCGATCAGTACCAGGGCGTGGTCGGTCGGCGACAGCAGCGCCGGGGCGGGAGTGGCGGTGGCAAGGCTCATGGGTGGACTCCGTTGGAAACACGATCAAGGGGATGCAACAGGGCGGCATCGCCGGCAACGTATTGGCCGGGGCTGCAGCCGGTCTCCGCGCGGAAGCTGCGGACGAAATGGCTCTGGTCGAAGAAGCCCAGCTGCTGTGCCAGGCGGGACATCGGCAGCTGCGCGTCTGGCAGCAGCTGGCGTGCACGTTCGATGCGCCGCCGGCGCACATAGCGCAACGGGCTGGCACCGGTACCGGTACGGAACAGACGCACCAGATGGAAGCGGCTGACGCAGGCGGCCGCTGCCAGCTCGGTCACCCGCAGCGGCTGCGACAGGTGCTCATCGACATAGCGCAGGGCGCGCTGCAACGCGGCGGCCTGCTGCGGTGCCAGTGATGCGGCGGGCGGATCAGGCGGAAAAATGGTGGCCATGCGGGACGCCGCGAGAGGATGGCCCATGGTGCGTGGCGCCTGCGCGATGCCCTACCCCCGTCGGTCGAGGCCAGTACCTACCCGAATGGGGGAGGCCGACGGCCGAGCAGGCGCCGCCCAAACAAGCGTGCATCCAGTGAATAGGCGCCAGGGCCCAGCATCAACAGCGCCAACGGCAGCACCACCTGCGACCACGGCGCCTGCTGCGCGAACATGCCCACGGCCGCCATCAGCGCCGCCAGTGGCGTCAACACGCCCAGCATGAGCATCGGTACTGCCAGCAGGCACATCGCCGACCATCCGCCCGCATGCGTGCCAGGCGTGTACAGCGCGGTGGCCAGGCACAGCCGCAGCCACAGCAGACCGAGGCCCGGACCGCGATCAGGGAACATCACGAACAGCCGTTGCATGGCGGGGCTCCAGAGGACATGCCGGCGTGATAGCCGACGTCGGCGCACGCCGCCTACCCCGTTCGGGTCACCCTGGGTTGCCCCACACCTGCCAGAATGCGCGCCATGCGTGGCCGCCCCTTCCCGTTCCTGTGTCGCTTGCCGACGCTGCTGACGTGCCTGCTGCTGTTGACCGCCCTGCCCGCCCTTGCCGTGCAGCGCCCGCCGGTGAGCGGCGGACTGCCCGATTACGAGCACACGGCCTGGCGCGTCGGCCAGGGTGCGCCCGGCGACATCTGGGACATTGTCCAGGACCGCGACGGTCTGTTGTGGCTGGCCACGGGCTCGGGCCTGTACCGCTTCGATGGCCGTCGTTTCGAACGGCAGGCGGCGCCCGTCGGCAGCCAGTTCCCGTCCACCAACATGGTCACGCTGGCACCGGGCCGCGATGGCGCCCTGTGGATCGGCTACTTCCAGGCGGGCATCAGCCGGTTCGCACAGGGACAGCTGCACAGCTACGGCCGCGAGCAAGGGGTGCCGGTCGGCGTGGTCCCGCGCTTCAGCCAGGATCGCCAGGGCCGGCTGTGGGCGGCGATCAACGGCGGGCTGCGCCGCTTTGACGGACAGCGCTGGCAGCAACTGCCGGCCAGTGCCGGGCTGCCGGAGCGCCGCGTGCAGTGGGTGCTGCACGACAGCCGGGACACCTTCTGGGTCCTGGCCGACCTGAAGGTCTGGATGCGTGCAGCCGGCCAGACCGCCTTCCAGGACACCGGCATCGCCGTCTCGCAGATGGCGACGCTGGCCGAAAGCCCGCAGGGCGAAGTGTGGCTGGCCGACCGGGTGCGCGGCACCTCGCCGCTGGCCAATGCGCAGGGTCTGTTGGCGGCCAGCGAACGCGAAGCGCGGCGTCTTCCGGAGCTGGTCGCCGCGCGTCTGCAGTTCACTGCCGATGGTGCGCTGTGGGCCACGATGAGCCCGCACGGCGGCGTCGCCCGCATCACCTTCGACGGCACCCGGGCCGTGCGCATGGAGCGCTTCGATTCACCGCACGGCCTGACCGCCACCTCGGCAGTTCCAATCATCGTCGATCGCGAAGGCAATCTCTGGGTTGGCACCAATCTCGGCCTCAACCGCTTCCGCGCACGCAGCGTGCACACCCTGGCGGTGGGCCCGAGCGATCCCTACCGCTCGCTGGTGCGGGCCAGCGATGGCCGCGTGTATGGCTATGGCGAAGACCTCAAGCCCTACGATCTGCGGCGCCCCCTGCTGGATGGCAGCGCCACGCAGCTGCAGGCCGCCGCGCGCCAAGCACCTACGCCGATCTGGCAGTTCGACTGGGTCAATCTTGCGCGCACGGTAGCCGGCCACACCTCGCTGATCCCGCTGCCGCCGCCGTTCACCGGGCAACCGCTGCATGCGCTGCTGTTCCCCGACGACGAGCAGGCCTGGGTGTGTACGGGTGAGCGTGGCGTCCTGCACTACCTGCATGGGCAATGGCAGCGCGAGGTTCGCCTGCCCGAGCAGGCCTGCTCATCGCTGGCGCTGGATGCCCATGGCCAGCTGCTGCTTGGCTATGCCGACGGCCGCCTGCGCCGGATGAGTGCGAACCGCATCGAGAGCTTCGATGCCAGCCAGGGCCTGTCGGTGGGGCCGATCACCGCGATGCTGCATCACCAGGACATTCTGCTGGTCGCCGGCGAAGCCGGGCTGGCTGCGCGACTGGGCAATGGACGATTCGTTCCGGTGCGCACCGACATGGCCGGCGTCCTGGAAGGCATCACCGGCATGGTCGCCGATGCCAATGGCCACCTGTGGCTCAACGGCAGCCGTGGCCTAGTGCGGATGGAAAGCGGGCTGCTGCGCCGTGCCCTGCGCACCGGACTGCCGGTCACGCCGCGCCTGTTCGACGCGATCGACGGCATGCCTGGCATTGCCCTGCAGAGTGGACCGATCGCCACCGCGACGCTGGCCGACGACGGCCTGCTATGGCTGGCCACCAACCAGGGCCTGGCCTGGCTGGACACCACCCATTCGCACGTCAATACGATGGCCCCCAGCGTGCGCATCGGCGAGGTGCTGTATGGCAGCAAGCACGAGCCGCTGCGCGATGGCCTGCGCCTTCCCGCCGGTACCAGCCAACTGCAGATCGACTACGTGGCGTTGTCACTGGCGCGCCCGGAGCGCAACCGCTACCGCTATCGCCTCTCCGGCGTCGACGACGGCTGGCAGGATGCCGGCAGCAGCACCCGCGCGTATTACACCAACCTCGCACCGGGCAATTACCGGTTCGAGGTGGAAGCGGCCAACGAAGACGGCATCTGGAGCACCTCCCCGGCCAGCCGCAGCTTCCGCATCGCGCCCACCTTCATGCAGACCGTGTGGTTCAAGCTGCTGTGCGCCGCCGCGACCCTCGCGCTGCTGATGATGGCGGTGCGCATCCGCAGCGGGCAGCTGGCTGCGCTGTTCCGCGCACGCCTGCAGGAACGCAATGGGGAACGCGAACGCATCGCACGCGACCTGCACGACACCCTGCTGCAGGGCAGCCAGGGCCTGATCCTGCGCCTGCACGCCATCAGTCAGTCACCCCAGACCCCGGCGCCGGTACGCGGCCAGCTGGAGGCGGCGATGCAACTGGCCGAGCGCAACCTTGCCGAGGGCCGCGAGCGGGTCAACGCCCTGCGTGAGGGCCCCTTCGTGGGCCGCGACCTCGCTTCGGCGCTGGCCGATGTTCACGCCGAATACGCCGGGCACGGCACCAATCCGCTGCGCCTGACCGTGGAAGGTGCGACGCCACTGCTGCAGGCCGATGCGGCCGAAGAAGTGTTCCTGATAGGGCGTGAGGCGATCCGCAACGCGTTGCGTCATGCCAACGCCAGCGCCATTGAAGTAGAGCTGTCGTATGGCGCGCGGTGCTTCCTGCTGCACGTGCGCGATGATGGCGTCGGCATCGCCAACGAGAATGCCGGGCATGGCCATTGGGGCCTGCAGGGCATGCGTGAGCGCGCGCAGCGCCTCGGTGCGGAACTGCAACTGTGGACCCGCCCCGGGCTGGGAACCGAAGTCGCGCTGGCAGTTCCCACCCGGCGCCTGTATCAACGCCGCCCATCACGTTGGCGCTGGCCCTGGAGTAGAACGAGCCATGACTGAAACCCCTGCCCCGATCGGCGTACTGGTGGTCGACGACCACCCGCTGCTGCGTGACGGCCTGGCTGCCCTGCTGGGCGCCCATTCCGACCTGCGCCTGCTCGGTGAAGCCGCCGATGGCGAGGAAGCCATCGCACGCTACCAGCAGCTGCAGCCGGACGTGGTGCTGATGGACCTGCAGATGCCACGCCTGGACGGTGTGGAAGCCATCGTGCGGATCCGCGCGATGGATCCGCGTGCGCGCATCATCGTGCTGACCACCTACCGCGGTGACGTACGTGCGGTGCGGGCGCTGCAGGCTGGCGCCAGCGCCTACCTGCTGAAGGACATGCTGCGCCACGAGCTGGTCGATACGATCCGCATGGTCGCTGGCGGCCGGCGCGCACCGATTCCGCCGGCGGTGGCGGCCAGCATCGCCGCGCATGTGGTGGAAGACCGGTTGTCGCCGCGCGAGACCGAGGTGCTGCGGCACGTGGCCGGTGGCCTGTCGAACAAGCGCATCGGCGAGCGCATGCAGATTTCCGAGCAGACGGTGAAGGCGCACATGAAGAGCCTGATGGACAAGCTGGGCGTGGGCGATCGCACGCATGCGGTGACCCAGGCGCTGCGGCGCGGGATCATCAGCCTGGACGACAGCGGTCACGATTAGGGGGTTGTTCGGCAGGGCTTGCAGCCCTGCACCCGCGGTAGTGCCGGCCGCGGGCCGGCAAACTCAACAGCAACAGCATGGCGTCCGTGGGATGGCGGGCCGGTGTCGGAGTGCGGGGACGCCGTGAACCCCTCCATGGGGGCTTGGCCGCGGCATCCATGCCGCGGACACCCCGCACTCCGACACCGCCCCACCTCTGACAGATTCCGATGGCGGTTGGTAGGTGTCGGCCTTGGTCGACACTTCTGTCAGATATCGAAATCAATCAGGGGTCAGATCCGTTCCAACAGACCGCAGGAACCTGTCGAAGGCGGGGTGGGTCCGGTTGCGGGGGCGTGAGCGCCA
>NZ_JAOCLC010000107.1:0-10661 GCF_029845105.1 Stenotrophomonas sp. GD03654
CCGGACCCACCCCGCCAACCTACAGATATCCAGCTGTTGCCGTTGCGTTGCCGTTGCATTGAGCAGGTGCAGGGCGCAGCCCTGCAAAACAACCCTTCACCTTAAGGCCACTGCATCTCGCCCTTGGCCACCTTCGCACTCAATTCCAGCGACTCCACGCCCGCCAGCTTCGGGTAGCGCGCCTGCATCGCTTTCACCAGCGCCGCGCTGTCCTTCGCCTTTGCCGCCTCAACATCGAACGCGCGGATGTAGTCCGCGGTGAAGCGCAACGCACTGGCATCCAGCGCCACTCCCGGCGCGTAGTGCCCCGGCACCACCACCTTCGGCTTCAGTGCCTGCAGCCGCTGCAGGGTCTGCAGCCAGTCGGCATGCGACTTCGGCGTCTGCGTATCGGCCATCCACACGTGCTCGCCGGCTACCACCGGAATGCCACCGACGATCGCGCGCAGCGACGGCACCCACAGCACCGTGCGGTCCGGGGTCGGGCCATCCAGGCCGATCAGCGGCAGGTGCTGGCCTTCCAGCTGCAGGGCGTCGCCGTCCAGTACCTGCGGCACCACGATCCGTGCCGGCACGTCGGCGCCCATCTTCGGTCCCCAGTAGGCCAGCTTGCCGGCCTGGGTCTGCTGGATATGGGCGACGGTCTGCGCGGTGGCGACGATGCGTGCCTGCGGGAAGGCGTCCTGCAGGGTGGCCAGGCCGAAGTAATAGTCCGGATCACCGTGGCTGATGTAGATCGTGGTCAGCTGCTTGCCGCTGGCGCGGATCAGCTCGACCAGCTTGCGCGCGTCGCTGGCGCCGAACTGCGCGTTGACCAGGATCGCATCGTGGCGGCCTTCGATCAGCACCGAGGACACCGAGAACATCGCCTGCGGGCCGGGATGGAAGGTCTGCAGGTGGAGTTGGGAATTCGTCGTCGTGGCCGGCGCCGGGGAGGAGGCCGATGCAGCAAGCAACGGCGCACTGGTGAAGGTGGCGGCCAGGGCGAGGGGTAGCAGCAGGGCAGCGGTACGCATGGGAAATTCCTTGTGTCGGATAGGGAGCCGAGCGTCGGCTATGCCGGGCGTCCTTGCCCGGGCCCCTGCGGGCCGTGGCAAGCGACGTTGGCAACGGCTCCTGCCGTTGCCTTCGGCTCTACAGGGCACGCGCGTCGATCAGTACGCCGCAGTGATGATCTGCTTCGGGTACTGGTGCGCTTCCAGCTCGGCGACGAACGCGGCGCCGTAGTCGGCGTAGCTGATGCGGCTGTGGCCGCTGGCGTCGGCGAGGAAAGCCTTGGGCTGCACGCGGTACTGGCCGCGCTCTTCGCCCGGGCCGATTTCGGCGGCTGGCGAGAAGAAGGTCCAGTCCAGGTCGTCCACTGCCTGCAGGCGGTTGAACGCTTCACGGTGGGCCAGCGCGTAGGGCTTGTAGGCCTCCGGGAAGCTGGGGGTATCGACCAGCTGCACGCCGGGGGCGACCTCCAGGCTGCCGGCACCACCGACCACCACCAGGCGCGGCACGCCGGCCTTGCGTGCGACGGCAGCCAGCTGCGCGGCGACCTCGCCGACGCGGCCGATGTCATCGCCCGGGCGCGGGCCGTAGGCACTGGCCAGCACGTCGTGGCCGGCGATGGCGGCAACCAGCGCGTCCTGGTCATCCAGCGAAGCGATCACCGGATGGGCGCCGGCCAGTTCTGCCGGAAGGTCCTGCGCGCTGCGCACGATGACAGTGAGTTCGTGGCCGCGGGCCAGCGCGTGGCGGGCGATCTGGCGGCCGATGTTGCCGGTGGAACCAACGAGGGCGATTTTCATGCAGGACTCCGTGGGGCGGTGTGGGGTGGGAATGGGGCCACTCTAGGCTGCTGCAGTTGATCGAAAAACAGCGTATAACGAGCTTGTTTGTTGCATGGATCGAGCATATGGACCGATTGACCGCCATGACCGTGTTCGTCGAGGTCGCCGAACGCGGCAGCCTCACCGCCGCCGCCGAAGTGCTGGACATGTCACGGGCCATGGTCAGCCGCTACCTGGCCGAGGTCGAGGGCTGGCTGGGCGCGCGCCTGCTGCACCGGACCACGCGCCGGGTCAGCCTGACCGGCCCCGGTGAGGCGGCGCTGGCGCGCTTCCGGCAGATGCTGGCGATCGGCGAGGAACTGCAGGGCGAGCTGGCCAGCGATGATCCGGAGCCGCATGGCACGCTGCGGGTGACTGCCAGCGTGTCGTTCGGGCAGAGCCACCTGGCGCGGGCGGTGGCCGGCTTTGTTGCGCGCCATCCGGCGGCACGCATCGAGCTGCTGCTGGTCGACCGCACGGTGAACCTGGTGGAGGAGCGGGTGGACCTGGCCGTGCGCATCGCGCGCCAGATCGATCCCAGCCTGATCGCGCGGCGGCTGGCCACCTGCCGCTCGGTGCTGTGCGCGACGCCGTCCTACCTGCAGGCACGCGGCACGCCGACTGCTCCCGAGCATCTGGCCGCGCACAACTGCCTGACCCACCACTACGTCGGCAAGAGCCTGTGGCAGCTGCACCGAGACGGCCGTTCGCTGTCGGTGGCGGTAGGCGGCAACATCAGCGCCAACGAGGCCTCGCTGCTGTTGGAGGCGGTGCGGGCCGGTGCCGGTATCGCCATGCTGCCGACCTACCAGGTGGCGCCGCTGCTGCGCAGTGGTGAGCTGATCGAACTGCTGCCTGAATTCAGTCTGGACGAACTCGGCATTCATGCCGTGTACGCGTCACGGCGCCAGCAGCCCGCTATCATGCGGCGATTCCTGGATTTCCTGGGCGAGTGCTTCGCCAGCCCGGCCTTCCAGGATCTGGATTGGCGCCCACCGGGCAAGGAGAACACATGAACCATGGACAGGCCTTGATTGACCACAACCGTGCTGCCTGGGACCGCCAGGCCAGCGAAGTGCGCGAATGGTCGCGCCCGGTGGAAAGTTCAACGATTGCCGCCGCGCGCGAAGGCCGTTGGCAGGTGCACCTGACGCCCCGCGCGTTGCCGCTGGACTGGATGGGTGATGTGCGCGGCCGCCGCATCCTGTGCCTGGCCTCGGGCGGTGGACAGCAGGCACCGGTGCTGGCCGCTGCGGGCGCCGACGTCACCGTGTTCGATCTCTCCGACGGGCAGCTGGAACAGGACCGCAGGGTCGCCGCGCGCGATGGCCTGCAGCTGCGCACGGTGCAGGGCGACATGCGCGATCTGCACGTGTTCGCCAACGACAGTTTTGATGTGGTGTTTCATCCGATCTCCAACCTGTACGTACCCGACGTGCGCCCGGTGTGGACCGAATGCCGCCGCGTGCTGGCGCGCGATGGCATGTTGATGGCCAGCTTCTACAACCCGGTGCTGTTCGTCGGCGCGCGCGATCCGCAGCTCGATGCGCAGGGCCTGATCCGGCCGCAGTACGCCATTCCCTATTCGGACCTGGAAGACCTGCCCGCCGCAGAACGTGAGGCGAAACTCGCCCGCGGCGATGCGCTGACCTTCGGCCACAGCCTGACCGAACTGATCGGCGGGCAGCTGGATGCCGGCTTCATCATCGATCGCTTCATGGAAGACTGGCAGCCGCAGCCGCGTTTCCTGATCGACCGCTACCTGCCCACGTTCCTGGCTACCCGCGCGCGCCGCATCGGTTGAGGCGGATCGGTGCAAAAACCAGCGGCGTACAATGGACGGCCCCACGTCATGCAGGTGCCGTCCCTTGTCGTATCCCTATCCGCTGGTCGTGTTCGACCTTGATGGCACGCTGGTCGACAGCGCAGCTGATATCGCCGAAGCGCTGAACCGCACGCTGGAGGACATCGGTGTGGCACGCGTACCGGAAACCACGGTACTGGGCTGGATCGGCGACGGTGTGCGCCGCCTGGTCGAGCAGGCCCTGCAGGCGGTCGGCCGCGTGATCGACCTGGCCGAAGTGATGCCGATCTTCATGGTGCACTACCGCGAATGCCTGCTGCGCAGCCCGCGCCTGTTCGATGGCGTGGGTGAAGCGCTGGCACAACTGCGTGCACGCAACGTGCCGCTGGCGATCTGCACCAACAAGCCCGAAGCGCTGGTGCCGCCGCTGCTGCAGCACCTGGGTATCGGTGATGTGTTTGCGCTGGTGCTGGGGGGCGACTCGCTGCCGCAGCGCAAGCCCAGCGGTGAGCCGCTGCGGCACATCGCCGCGCACTTCGGGCTGCCGGTGGACGCCTGTCTGATGGTGGGGGATTCGTTGACCGACTACCGCGCCGCCGAAGATGCCGGCATGCCGATCGCGCTGGTGCGTTACGGCTACCCGCGCGGCCTGGACCTGGCCACCGCGCATGCCGTGGCGGTGATCGACGACCTGCGTGAACTGCCGGGGTTGCGGGGCTGAAGCAGGGGGTAGTGCCGGCCGCTGGCCGGCAACCCGGAACGCGTTGCCGAAGGTCATGATGTTGCCGGCCAGCGGCCGGCACTACCATGACCGTTGCGGTCACTTCGGCTGGTAACGCACGCTCAGCTGGTACTCGCGGCCGGGCTGGTTGAACCACGCCACCGTCTCATACCTGCGGTCGAACACGTTGGCGGCACGCGCCAGCAGCGACCACGACGGCGTCAGCGCGTATTCGGCGCGCAGATCCAGCGTGCCGTAACCTCCCACCTTCACCGCGTTGGCGGCATCGTCGTAGCGCTTGCCGGCACCCTGCACGGTCAGGCCGGCGCGGAAATCGCCGAAGCGGCGGTCGACGTCCAGGCGCGCGGTCTGCTGTGCACGGCGCGGCAGCCAGTTGTCGAACTGGGTGCTGCCGCCGGTGCGGTTGCGCGGGTCGGTGTAGCTGAGCTGTGCGTTGATGTCGAAGCCGGCCAGCAGCACGCCACCGGTCAGTTCGGCGCCGCGGATGCGGGCCTTCTCCACCTGCTGCATCTTGAAGGTCGCCGCATCGTAGGTGATCAGATCATCGATGCGGGTTTCATATACGTCCAGGCCCCAGTGCCAGCCCTGTCCCTGCTGCGAAACGCCCAGGTTGGCGCTCTTGGACTTCTCCGGGTTCAACGTCGGCACGCCGCTCCACGGGTCGTACAGATCGCTGAAGGTCGGTGCCTTGAACGCCGTGCCGTAGCTGGCATTGACGCGCAGGCCGTCGCCCAGTTCCATGGCCCAGCCAACGCTGCCGGTGGCGTGGTTGCCGAACTGCTGGTTGTCGTCATTGCGCGCGCTGGCCTGCAGCTGGTGGCGGCCGAAGCGGCCCTGGTACTGCACGAACACGCCGGTGTTGCGGCGGCTGTCGACGAGGTAGCCCGCGCTGCTGCCATCCAGGTTGTCTTCGCTCCAGTCCACGCCTGCGCTCAGCAGCTGACCTTCGGCCAGCGTGATGTCGCCCTGCAGCGAGGCGCTGTCGCGGTGGGTCTGTGCGCTGCCACGGGCACCGAAATCACCGAAGTTGTCCGACTCGTTGTCACTGCGGCCGACGTTTGCGGTGAATGCCAGGCGCTCGGAAGGGGTGTAGCGCACCTTGCCGGCCAGCACCTGCTGGCGGGTTTCCGAATAGTTGTAGTAGCCGTCGTAATGGTTCTTGCCGTCGGCGCGCAGGGCGCTGCCTTCCACGTTCCACTGGTCGTTGAAGGTGTAGCCACCGCGCAGGCTCTTGGACAGGTTGCGGTAGCCGTCGCGGTCGGGCTCGTCGGCGAAGCAGCCGGCGAACAGCGTGGCCGAGCCGCGGCAGGCATCGATGCCATCGGAATGCTGGTAGGCGATGTCGGCACCGAACCAGCCGCGCTCGGTACCACCGCCAATGCCACCGCTGGCTTCACGCAGGCCGTTGCTGCCACCGCCAAGCTGGAAGTGCGGGGCGAAATCGCCCTGGTTGCGGCGGGTGAAGATCTGGATCACGCCACCGATGGCGTCGGCGCCGTACAGGCTCGACTGCGGTCCACGCACGATTTCCACGCGCTCGATCTGCGCCAGCGGCAGGTCCTGGTACATGGCCAGGCCGAGGTCGGCACTGTTGATGCGCACGCCATCGACCAGCACCACGGTGTGGCCCGAGTTGGTACCGCGCAGGAACAGCGAGCTCTGCTTGCCGAGGCCGCCGGCATTGGTCAGGTTGATGCCGGCGCGGCCGCGCAGCAGCTCCTGCAGTGAGGTGGCCTGGCTGGATTCGATCTGCGCGCGGTCGATCACCTGCGCCGGCGCGATGCTGTCCTGCAGCGCGATGGGGGTGCGGGTGGCGGTGACCAGGATCTGGTCGAGCGCGGTGGTGTCATCGGCGGCCTGGGCCAGCGCGGGCAGGGCGGCCAGCACGGCCAGGGACAGCATTCGGGACTGCAGCTTCATGGGGGACTCCAGGTGCCACGCACGCCCGCGTGGCGAAGGGGAGGAGCCGCGAAGGCAGGCACGCGCCGATGCCGCAGCACAGGCCACGTCATCCAGCGCCATGCCCACCGCATCGCGACCTGAGGCTTCCGGGCCGGTCTCCGGGCTTGCCGCCGGGTGGCGCGAGGCCACCGTCCAGGCGCCTTCCCATGCTTGCGGCACAGTGGCGTTGTTGCCTGGAACTGACGTGCTTACCGTTGCGGGGGCAGCGCCGGCATGGCGTGGAATCACGCGTCACCGGCTTCCCGTTTCAACCTGCCGGCCGTGGCCGCAGGTCACCTGGAAGTGCGCGCAGTCTACGGCATCGCAGGCGGCCCGTAGTGTCGAACGTGTTCGACTGCCTTTGCTGTGCCTTTAGAATGGTCCCTCGATCCCGTGGTGCCGTTGCCGATGTCCGCCCGTTTTCCGCTGTTCCCGCGTTGCCTGTACAGGACTTGCGCATGATCCTCGACCTGGTCCGCCATGCCGGCAACGGTCGCGATGAGTTCCTCGATGGCCGCAGTGATCCGCCGCAGCTGGCCCGCCTGCCGCAGGAACTGGTCGACGCTTACGCCGCGCAGCCCTGGGAGCGGGTGATCAGTTCGCCGCGGCTGCGCTCGCTGCACACGGCGATGGCCCTGGCTACCCCGCGTGGGCTGGACGTGGAAGCGGACGAGGAATGGGAAGAGCTGGACTTCGGCGATTGGGACGGGCAGTCGCTGTTCGACCTGCCGGAGGATGCACTGGCCGCCTTCCATGCCGACCCGCACGCGTTCCCGCCGCCGAACGGTGAAAGCTGGGGCCACTTCGAGCGGCGCATTGCGCGCGCGCTGGATCGCCTGCTCGATGATGACGATCCGGTACCGACGCTGGTGGTCAGCCATGGTGGCCCGCTGCGCATGGTGCTGTCGCAGGTCTGCGGCCTGCCGATGTCGCTGTGCTGGGCCCTGCGCATCGACCACGGCACGCGCCTGCGGGTGTGGCTGGAACGCGGTGAGGTCGGGCTGGTGGGCGAGTTGCTGGAGCTGCAGCAGCCCTGATCTGCTCTTGTAGAGCCGAGCCATGCTCGGCTGCACTTCGATCAGAAAAGCCAGCCGAGCGTGGGCTCGGCGCTACAGAAGGGCGCGGCTCAATCCTCGTCCGCGCGCTCGGCCACGCTGTCCTCAGCGTCATCGTCAGCATCGAAGCGCTGCTCATGCACCGGGCCCGACGCCGGGCCGGCTGCCTTCAGCGGATGCGCGGCGATGCGCGCTTCGTAATCCTGCACCAGCGCCTCACGCTGCGGCTCGCTCAGTTCCTGCCAGTGGCAGTCCAGCAGTGCGCCTTCCAGTGAGTACAGCAGGTTCAGGCTGGGCCTGAAGCCGGCGCGCTTGACCTTGACGAAGGCGCCCACGGCACCGATCGCAACCAGGTCTTCGCGGCTGCGCAGGCCGACCTGGCGCAGCCACGCCGCACTCTTGGGGCCGATGTTGCGCAGCTTCGGTGCGCTCATCCCAGCGCCTCGATGAACACGCGGGCGATGGCTTCCAGGCCGGCCTGATCGTCGGCATCGAAGCGGCCGACCTTCGGGCTGTCGATATCGAACACGCCGATCAGTTCATCACCGCGCAGCAGCGGCACCACCAGCTCCGAACGCGAGGCCGAATCGCAGGCGATGTGGCCGGGGAAGGCATCGACGTCGTCCACGCGCTGGGTCACGCGCTGGCTGGCGGCGGCACCGCACACGCCCTTGTCCAGCGGGATGCGCACGCAGGCCGGCAGGCCCTGGAACGGGCCGACCACCAGTTCCTTGCCGTCGTACAGGTAGAAGCCCACCCAGTTCAGGTCGGGCAGGGCGTGGTAGACCAGTGCCGAGAGGTTGGCCGCGTTGGCGATGCGGTCGGACTCGGCGTAGACCAGGCCACGGGCCTGTTCCAGCAGCTGGGCGTATTGTTCCGGCTTGCTGCCGGTGAGCGAGGCATTGGCGAACATGCCTGCAGTCTAGCAAGCGCGCCGGGCCGGCGATAATGCACGCTCTGTTGCCCCGTTGGAGCCCGTCGATGCCGTTGCCCGCCACGCTGCCGCCCGCCCTGTTCGTCACCGGCACCGATACCGAGGTCGGCAAGACTGCGGCCAGCACCGCACTGCTGCATGCGCTGCGCCGGCGCGGACTGCGCGCGGTCGGCATGAAGCCGGTGGCCAGCGGCAGCGAGGACCTGGGCCAGGGCCTGCGCAACGAGGATGCATTGGCGCTGCAGGCGGCCAGTTGGCCGGTGCCGGACTATGCCGACCTGAACCCGTATGCGCTGCGCCAGCCGCTGGCGCCGGAACTGGCCGCCGCCGAGGATGGCGTGCAGGTGGAGCTGGCGCCGATCATGGCGGCGTTCGAACGTCTGCGTGCACAGGCCGATGTGGTGGTCGTGGAGGGTGTTGGCGGTTGGCTGGCGCCGGTCTCGGCCACGCTCGACCAGCTCGACCTGGTGCGCGCATTGCGGTTGCCGGTGTTGCTGGTGGTGGGCATGCGGCTGGGCTGCGTCAACCACGCGCGACTGACCGCGCAATCGCTGCAGGCCAGCGGCGTGGATTGCCTGGGCTGGATCGGCAACCACATCGACCCGGCGATGCAGCGGCAGGATGAAAACTTCGCCACGCTGCGGCAGCGCCTGCCGATGCCGTGCTGGGGGCGGCTGCCGCATCTTCCGGGGGCGGATGGCCAGATCCTGAGCACGCACCTGCTCGATTGACCTGCTTCCTGTAGAGCCGAGCCCATGCTCGGCTCAGCGGGGACCATTGGCGAAGGGCAGCCGAGCGTAGGCTCGGCTCTACAGGAGCTGGCGCGCCGCCAGCTCCCGCGCAATCGCACCCAGCCTCTCCACCGCACCGATGAAGCGTGCATCCAGCGTCTGGCAGCACGACAACCGCAGGCAGTGGCGGTAGCGTGCGCCGCGCGAATACACCTGGCCGGGCATGAACACGATGTCCTCCTGCAGCGCTCGCTCGAACAGCTCGCGCGTATCCACGCCCGGCAGTTCCAGCCACAGCAGGAATCCGCCCTGCGGTTCGGTGGCACGGGTGCCGGCCGGGAAGTGCTCGGCCACCAGCTGGCGCAGCCGCCCGACCTGTTCGCGATACAGGCGACGCATGCGGTGCAGGTGGTGCTCGTAGCTGCCGGCCTCCAGGTACGCCGCGACCGCATCGCCGAGCAACTGCGGCTCACCGCCGGTGGACTGGAATTTCAGCAGCGCGATGCGCTCGGCGAAGCGCCCGCCATCCAGCCAGCCGATGCGGTAGTCCGGCGCCAGCGTCTTGGAGAAACCACCGACCACCATCACCCAGCCGTCGCGATCGAAGGCCTTCAGGAGCGGTGCCGGCGGTTCGCAGAACTGCAGCTCGGCGTACACCGCATCCTCGATCAGCGGCAGTTGCCGTGCGTTGACCAGCTCGGCCAAGCGCTGTTTGGCGGCGGTCGGCATGGTGCAGCCGAGCGGGTTGTGCACGGTGGGCATCACCACCAGAGCGGCCAGCGGCGTGTGCTCCAGCAGCGCATCCAGCGCATCCACATCCAGTCCGTGCTGTGGGTGGGTGGGCAGTTCGATGGCCTGCAGACCGAGGTTGGCCAGCAGGGGGTACAGGTTGAAGTAGGACGGCGCCTCGATGCCCACCGCATCACCGGGCTGGGTGACCGCGCGCAGCGCCAGCTGCAGCGCTTCCATCGCACCGTGGGTCAGCAGCAGGCGTTCGCTGTGGGTGTGCAGGCCCATGCGCGGGCCACGCCGCACGATCTGCGCCAGCAGCCGGGGTGAACCGTTCGGTCGCGCATAGGTCTCCACCGTCTGCTGGCCGTGGCGCAGCACCTGCGCGGTGTGACGGGCCAGCTGAGCGCCTGGATAGAACTGGCGGCCGCGCGGGCCGGCGAAGGCCAGGTCGATCACGCCGGGGCGACGTTGTGCCTCCAGCACGCGGGCCATCAGTACCTGCTGCAACGGCGCGGTGGGCGCGGACGGGGTATCACGCAGCGAGCGTTCCGGCACCGACAGTCGCGGCGCCACCTCGAAGCCGGCCTTGGGCCGCGGAATGACCAGGCCGGCATCCTCCAGTTGGCGATAGGCGGCAATCACGGTGTTCAGGCTGAGCCTGCGCTGCAGGGCCATCTGCCGCAGCGAAGGCAGGCGGCTGCCGACCGGAAGGCGACCCCCGTGGATGGCTTCGGCCAACTCATCCGACAGCCGTTGGTAGCGGGGGGGAATCATCGAAGTCTGGTCATCTGTATCCATCGAACATCCCGTCATCTGGTTCTGTACCCATGATGACGGCGAGCCTAGCATGTCGTTGTCGGCCGGGCCTGATCGGGGCACGGCCGGTCTTTCTAAACGCACGGCCGGAT
>NZ_JAOCLC010000108.1:0-9963 GCF_029845105.1 Stenotrophomonas sp. GD03654
ACAGAGCGGGCAGGCGCGATGTATCGGCTGGCTGGGCAGCCAGGCACGCCAGCTCGTGATGGATCGCGTCCTACGGCGGAGTTTCGGCAGCAGCACCGAGAGCTGGAACGCATAGGTTTCCAATGCATCTGGAATCTGATCATCAAGGCTGTCCAGTAGCCAAGGCACCCAGCCGGCGAAACTCATGCAACGCAGCCGGTCCGGCTCGATGCCGCTCCGCTGGGAGAGCATCGCCAGCAGCGCCAGTGGTGGCGCGGTGTCCAGGTCATCAACCTGGCCGTGACCAAGATCGTGCTCCAGCAGCTCGGACACCTCCATGTGATAGCAAAGGGCCACGCGGTTGAGCCACGAAGACAAGGCTTCGCCTTCCCTGGGAGCCGGATGCAGTGGCCAGTGTGGCGCTGGCTTCACATCAGTTCCCGCTCGAATTGCCGCCGCCGCTCGCTGGGACCGGTGTAATCGGCCATGCTGAGCGTGCGATGGTTGATCGCTTCCTCACCGCTCTCCACGGCAGCGACGGCCGCCGCCATCAACAGGTGCGCCAGCTCGCCGATGGTGCCCTCGCTGCGCGTGAGCAGGTAGCGGGCCATATCCAGCGTGGCAATCGACGAGGGTCGCCGCAGCGGGAGCGAAGCCGCGAAGCTGGCCAGCAGTGAGCAGCAATCGTCGTTGGCCTCCCACACCGGCAGCATCATCGGCTCGAAGCGGTTTTCCAACTGGTCGTCCGAGCGGATCGCCAAGTAGGCATCGCGTGTGCCGACCCCGACCAGCGGGATGCGCAGCTCGTTGCCGAGGAAACGCAGCAGGTTGAGGAATTCCCGGCGGTTGACGCTGTTGCCGGCCAGGACGTTGTGCAATTCGTCGATCACCAGCATGCGCACGCCGACCTTGCGTAGCAGTGCCAGCGCCAATTGCTCCATTTCCGGCAGCCGTGGGCGCGGGCGCAATGGCGCGCCCATCGCGGCAAGTAGCGCGACGTAGAAGCGGATTACCGACGGTTCGGATGGCATCTGCACGACCAGTACCGGAATGTGCTCCTGGTCGGCGTCGGAGCTGGCCGGGTGGGTGCGGCGGAATTTCTCGACGATCATCGACTTGCCGTTGTTGGTTGGACCGACCAACAGCAGGTTGGGCATGCGTTGTTTGTTCGGCCACGCATACAGGGCTTCCAGCCGATTCAGCGCCTCGACTGCTCGCGGATAGCCGATCCAGCGGTCAGCGCGAAGGCGATGGATGCGTTCGTCCGCCGGAAGACGGGCCAAGCCCTGGGCCACCGGCATCAGGTGGGACAAGTCGATGATGGGATATTCTTCCACGGCTACCACTCCTCAATCTGGTCGAACGGTTTGGCAGGTGGCTGGTTGTCTGCCTGCGGGTCAGCCATGTCCGCGTCCGGTGGTGGCGTGGTTTTGAAAAGAACTGCCGTTGCCTTGAGATGCTGGCGTCGATCCGCGTCGCGCCGCGCCTTGCGCGTAGCTTTCTGCGCGGTGGACACGATTTCGCGCATCTGGCCGATCATGCGAAACAGCGCCGACTCATCCACCTGTTCGCGCCCTTGCTGCCGCAATTTCGCCAGCGCCTGTCGTTGTTCCCAGAGGGTGACAGCCGGGTGCGACAAGGTGCGGTATGGAATTTCCAGATAGTGCTGCCCCTCCGGCTCCAGCACCCAAATGCGGCTGATGTCGCGCGGGTCGCGCCGGATCAGGAACGCAGGCAAGCGGTCGCGCCGAGCTATCCACGGCTTGAGCGCATCGGCGTAGTAATGGATGTGGTCGATGACGAAGCCGGTGCGGGTCAGCGTGCGGCGGATGATGGGCAGAAAATCGACCAGAAAAGCCGTGGTGCGAGTGATGACGGTTGGCACGCCGGTTGTCGTTTTCAGAAGACGGCTGCACTGAACGTCAGAAGCCGACTGCACTATAGCAGCGGAGGGGTTGGATCCATCAGGCAACGACGGGCTGCTGCCGGCCAAAAGCGGTCTCTGGTCCCCCGTGTCCGGTCTTGACGACGAGGCACCGTAGTAGTTTAGAACCGGAGGGTTTCGCCATCCTCGGGAATCAGCACCCGTTGCTCAATTTTATGGTCTTGCACAAACTCACGCAGGGCCTTGCGGGTGAGTGACATGTGGTTCACCGCATCCATGTGCACGGCCACGATGGCCGCATGGGGCGCTGCCTTGGTGGCCTGGAGTGTGTCCTGCTTGCCCATGATGATGGGATGCTCCTCAAAGCCACTCACGAGCGCGCTCCCTGTGTTGAGGATCACCACGTCGGGCTTGTGCAGCTTCAGTGCCTGATCCACTTCCGGACGCCACACCGTGTCCCCCGCCACGTAGACCGTCTTTGCCTGCGGCGCCGCAAACACGACCCCCATGACCGGGCCCATGAACGCCGCACGCGCGGGGTCGGCAAACCACAAATCCGTGCCGTGCTGACCGCCGGTCCTGCTCAGCTTCACACCCTTGAAGGTGGTGGAGCCGGTGAGCACGCGGACGTCCTGGAAGCCTTGGCTGCGAATGAGCTTGGCATCCGCTTCGTTCTGCGTGAAGACCGGCAGGCTCTTGGGGATCGCCTTTTGAGCGGCCTCATCCCAATGGTCTGTATGGGTGTGGGTCACGACCACTGCTTCCACGCTGTCCAGCACATCCTTCACTGAAAAGGGCAGCGCGACCAAGGGGTTTCTCAGTTCGCTGCGGTAAGTGCCCGGGAAGCCGGGGAACGCCCCTTGGTCCGACAGCATCGGGTCGACCAGGAAGGTCGTGCCAGCAAAGTCGATCTTCACCGTGGCGTTACGGATCTGCTGCACTTTGACCGAGGTGCCGGTGACGGTTGCCGGTGCAGACCAGGCGGTTGCCGCAAAGGCGCCCAGCGACAGCGAGACCAGCAGGGGAGTGAAAGCTTTCATCGAGAACATGGGGGACACCCGCGTTGAGTTGAAGAGGCCTCCATGGTCGTGTCTCTCGCCCCTTTGTAGAATTGACCCAAGCGTCAATATTCGAAAGAATTGGGCCACTTCACCCAGGAGCTTCATGTCAAAGCGACTTCCCCTCGTGGCCCTCGTGAGCTACCCGCACTTCAGCCCGTTTCACTTTGGCGTGCCGTTCTTGATCTTCAGTGCGCAGTTGCCCGAGCAGGCGCTGTTCGATCTGAAGATCGTCACGCCAGGCGGCACCGCGCTGGCGGCCGAGCGGGCCTTGTTCGTCCAACCCGATGGCGGGCTGGAGTTGCTGGCCAAGGCTGACATCGTCGTGATCCCCGGTTGGCATGATCTGGCCGAGCGTCCTGAGCCCGAGCTGATAGCCGCCTTGCGCCAGGCCCGCCAGCGGGGTGCCCATGTGGTGGGGCTGTGCTACGGCGCGTATGTCCTCGCCTATGCGGGCTTGCTGGATGGCAAACGCGCATCCACACACTGGATGGCGGAGCAGGATTTCAAGCTGCGCTTTCCGCAAGTGCAACTGGACATGAATGCGCTGTATGTCGATGACGATGGCCTGATCACATCGGCGGGAACAGGGGCGGGCCTGGACTGCTGCCTCTACATCGTGCGCAAGTTCTACGGCCAGAAAACGGCCAACAAAGTCGCCCGGATGATGGTGGTGCCGCCTCACCGCGAAGGAGGACAGGCTCAGTTCATTGAACAGCCGCTTGCCCCTTCCACGCAAGATGCCAGGATCAATCAGTTGCTGGACCATTTGCGCCAGCACCTGAACCAGGTCCACTCGGTCGATGCGCTGGCCCAACGCGCCGCCATGAGCCGGCGCACGTTCACGCGCCACTTCAGCAAGGCGACCGGCATGTCGTTGGGAGACTGGCTCATCAACGAACGCCTGCAGCGGACCCGAGAGCTGCTGGAAAGCACCACCTTGCCGGTGGAAGCCATCTCTGACCTGGTCGGATTTCAGAACCCGACCTCGCTGCGTCAGCACTTCAAGCGCAGAAACCAGGTCAGTCCCAGTGAATGGCGAAGAACCTTTGGGCGCGCGTGAGCTTTGTCTGCTCCGGGCGGGACAGCGTCATCCAGCTACCTGCGCCACTGACTCAGCCTTGTCCAGCCGGCCGCGCCGCACGAACAGACTGACCAGCCGTTGACGGATCGCCACCTGGAGTTCCGCCAGTTGTTCCGGCGTGATGCGAATTTCACCCGCTCGACGAGCGCAACACCGGCGCCGCCTACGCCAAGAACCGGCGAATCGAACTCAAACTCACGAACCGCTGAGCGCCGCGTCACCGCGCTGCTGCGCCAGCCAGTCGCGCGGGGCGCAGCCCATGCGCACGCGGAAGGCGCGCGCCAGAGCGTTCGGGCTGCCGTAGCCGACGCGGTCGGCCACCACCGCCACCGGCCGCCCCTGCTTGAGCAGGGTGCAACTGACGTTCATCCGCCAGTCGGCCAGATAGTCGCCCGGCGTGACGCCCACCGCGTCCTTGAACGCGGCGGCGAAGCGCGCGCGTGACATGCCCGCCTTCGCCGCCAGCGCCTCGAGCGACCACGCGGTCTGCGGCGCATCGTGCATGGCGGTTATGGCGCGCGCGAGTTTCGGGTCGGCCAGGCCCGCCAGCAGTCCGGTGGCGCCAAGCCGCCCATCCATCAGATAACGCAGCAACTGGATCAGTAGCAACTCGCACAAGCGGTCGATGGCGGCCTGCCGACCGCACTGGTCGCGCTCGGCTTCGGCAAACAGCAACTCTAGCGTCGGCCCGAGGCCGGGCAAGTCCGCCAACGGAATCAGCAGCATCGACGGCAAGGCCATGGCCAACGGATTGCCCGTCGAAGCGCCCAGGTCGACCTCCGCACACAACTGCTCAGCGGTATCGCCGGGGGCGGCGACAAAACGATGCGACGCCACGCGCGGATAAAACAGCAGGCTCGGCTCGGTAACCAGCAGATCTTCATGCACGGGCGAACGCGCCGTAATCGGGCCGCGCCGCACCAGATGGATATAGCCATGCGGCGCCGCGTAATGATGCTGCCCACAGAAGGCGCCGCTGTGAAAAACGCGCGCCGAAAGCGAGTAGTGCCGGAGCAAGCCGGTCAGTCGATCCGCCATTCCACTCTCCATATAAGACGATAGGTTACGTATTTGATACTTTACGTGCCATATCGTACCAAACAAAGGGCGATCATGCCCACGTGCTCTTGCACCTCACCCACTACGGAGATAGACATGACCCAAATCGCCCCCCTGACCATCGACACCGCTGACGCCGCTACCGCTGCCACACTCAAGGCCGTCAAAGCCAAGCTTGGCATGGTGCCGAACCTGTTCGCCACGCTGGCCCACGCGCCGGCGGCGCTCAATGGCTACCTCGGCTTGTCCGAAACGCTGGGCACCGGCCGCCTGAATGCCTCCCAGCGCGAGATCGTTGGGCTCGCTGCCGCTCAAGCCAATCGCTGCCAGTATTGCCTGAGCGCACACACCCTGATCGGCAAAGGTGCCGGACTGTCGGCAGAGGCCATCGCCGCGGCCCGCACCGGCCAGGCGGCCAACGCACTTGACGATGCAATCGCCGGCTTTGCCCGCGCGCTGGTCGAGCAACGCGGCGTGGTGTCGGCCGACGCCATGGCCAACTACCGCCGCGCGGGGCTCGACGACGGCCTGATACTGGAAGTGATCGCCAACGTCGCGCTGAACACGCTCACCAACTACACCAACCACATCGCCGACCCCACGGTGGATTTCCCCGTGGTCGCCGTCTGATCTCCATAGGCATATAAGGAGAACACGATGAAAATCGCACTCACCGGCGCTCTGCTCGCCAGCGCCCTCGTCCTGCCACTGGCCGTCACGGCCGGCGACTAAAGGCCTCGGCCGAGCACTACCGCAAGACCGGCAAGTTCTTGGACGGCGCCACGCTGGTGAAAGAGATCCGCAAGCTCGAAACCAGCGCCATGACCACTGGCAACCCTGTGGTCTGGGGTTCCGATGCGGCCGTGTGGTTCGTGATGGTCAAGGACGCCAAAGGCCGTTTCGCCAGCAACCCCTTGTGGGGCGACGGCTGGGGCTGGGCGCTGTTCAAGGCCGACGCCCCCGCCAAGAATGTCGCCGTCAGCTACGAAGCCGACTGCATGGGCTGCCATGTGCCGGCGGCCAAGACCGACCGCGTATTCATCCAGGGCTATCCGACACTGACCCAGCACTGACTTGCTGCCGGGTTACGCTTCGCGCAGGATGGCACCTCCGTCCTGCGCGAGCCACCCTTTCCGGAAGCGCGCCATGCCGACACTCGACGCCTTTCTGACCGACGTCCGCGCCTGCACGCGCTGCGCACCGCATCTGCCACACGGCGTGCAGCCGGTCTTCCAGTTTCACCCGAGTGCGCCCATCCTCATCGCCGGCCAAGCACCGGGGGCCCGGGTCCATGCCTCAGGCGTGCCCTTCGACGACGCCAGCGGCGCGCGTCTGCGCGCCTGGCTGGGCGTGGACCGCGACACCTTCTACGACCCTACCCGCATCGCCATTCTGCCCATGGGCTTCTGTTATCCGGGCACCGGCAAAAGCGGTGACCTGCCGCTACGCCCGGAGTGCGCCCCCCGCCTGGCGCGAAGCCTTCATGCAGCGTTTCGAGCGCCTGTCGCTGGTCATCGTGCTGGGCAGCTACGCCATGGACTACCACCTCGGTACTGGCAAGACGCCGCTCACCCGGGTGGTCGAAGCCTGGCGCGAGCACTGGCCGCAAGCGTTCCCCCTGCCTCACCCTAGCCCGCGCAACAATCGCTGGCTGGTGCGCAACCCCTGGTTCCAACAAGACGTGCTGCCCGCGCTGCAAGCACGCGTCCAGGCAGTCCTCACCGCCAACCCCAAGGAAACCCCATGACCGACGACACCGCCGCCATTACCGAGCTGCTGCACAAGTACTACGACACCCTGGCCTGGGCGAACGGAGACAGGCACCGGCTTTGGAGCGATGAACGACGGCTTCAGGTGCGGTAGCTGACGCCTGGGACCTCAATCACCGTATGACCGGGTCGAAAGCGGTCCTTTCTCTGACAACATCGCCCTAGCCCGCACTCAACCCCCACAACACATCCAGCACATGTTGCGTAGGCCGCTCGACGTCCCCACCACGGTGGGCAATACCAAGTTGACGCCACAATAAGGGCTGTAATGGCCGCATGACGATCCTGGTATCGGGCAATGGCGTGGAGGCTTCATGCGGCAACAACGTCGCACCATAACCGGCCGCCACTAGGCTTTTGATCGCATCGTTGTAGTTCAGTTGAATACGCGGCGTGGGCTGCCGTCCATCACTGGCGAACCACTCCGAGGTCAAGCGCGAAAGCCGAGTAGTTTTGTCATTCAGAATTAATGGCTGGGCGGCCAGCCAACCGGGGGTCACAACATCCGGGCATTCCCAGCGAGCCGGCAAGAAGGCCATGACCGGGTCCCGCCGCCATGGCTCGATCCGCAATTCCTTCACCGGGGTCTGTGGCAGCGCGACCAGACCGATCTCCAAAGAGCCCTCGGCAAGCTTCTTCAAAGTTTCCTGCGACGTGAGCACCGCGACCTGCACATCGATAGCGGGATGGCGTTGGCCCAACGTCTCCAAAGCTTGCGGCATCAACTGTGCGATGGCCCCTGTGGAGGCACCCAGCCGCACACGCCCGGCCAAGCCCTGCACCTGACGCTCCACGTCCTCAAGCGCCTGCTCCGCATCCGCCAACAGGCGCCGCGCGCGCTCCACCAGCGTTTCTCCAATCGCCGAAGGCTGAATGCGCCCACGTGTGCGCGACAACAGCTTTCCGCCAACCCGCGACTCCAGGTCGGCAATATGCAAACTGACCGTGGGTGGCGCGAGGTGCAGCACACGGGCCGCCTCGGCAAACGAACCCAGGTCGGCAATGGCCACCAACGTGCGCAGACGGTCCAGGCTGATTTCGCGCATGAGTCACTCCTTGTTCAGAAAAGCTGAATTTCATCGTTTAGAAATTCAACTTTTCCTATCTTAGCCCCTCACTGAAGATTGGAACTCCTGATTTCCTATGTCCGAGAGCATTCCATGGCAAGTCCTCTTATATTCATCGACGGCGACCACTCCTCGATCTGATCGAACGGTTTGGCCGGCGGCAGGTTGTCTGCCTGCGGGTCAGCCATGTCCACATCCGGCGGTATGGGCTTGGCCGGTGGCTCCGACGTCTTGAGGTGCTGGCGGCGATCAGCGTCGCGCCGCGCCTTGCGCGTGGCCTTCTGGGCGGTGGTCACGATCTCGCGCATCTGCCCGATCATGCGGAACAGCGCCGACTCGTCCACCTGCTCGCGCCCGAGCTGACGCAATTTGGCCAGCGCCTGGCGTTGTTCCCAGAGGGTGACGGCCGGATGGGACAAGGTGCGGTAGTGGATCTCCAGATAGTGCTGACCTTCCGGTTCCAGTACCCAGATGCGGCTGATGTCGCGCGGATCGCGCCGGATCAGGAAGGCGGGCAAGCGCTCGCGCCGGGCAATCCACGGCTTGAGGGCGTCGGCGTAGTAGTGGATGTGGTCGATGACAAAGCCGGTGCGGGTCAGGGTGCGGCGGATCACCGGCAGGAAATCGACCAAAAACGCGGTGGGGCGGGTAACGACGGCCGGGACGCCAACGCGCTCCACGGCCTCGGCCCAGCGCGCGGCCGGCGGCTGGAGCAGGCCGTTGTGCACGGAGCCGTGATAGGTGCCTACCGCCAACGCGAGCCAGCGCTCCAGCTCGCGCAGCGTCAGGGTGGCCATCTTCTCGGAATCGTACTCGCCGCGCTGGCCGGGATTGGAGAAGGTCGTCCCCGGTAATTCGTCGTGGATCATCTGCATCGCCGTGCCGATGATCCGTTCCACGATGCCGCCGTAGTGCGGCTGGCCTGGTGGGCGATAGTCCAGCCGGATGCCATGCTGTTCGCAGCCACGGCGCAGCGCTTCGCTTTTGAACTCGGCCGCGTTGTCCAGATAGAGCAGCCTGGGCTTGCCGCTCATCGGCCAGTCCATTTCCACATTCAGCCCTTCCAGCCAGGGCCGCTTGTCGCAGGCGGCATGCGCGAGGCATAGGCCGACCGAGACGGCGGACGGCGCTTCCAGCGTGACCACCATGCCGAGTACGCAGCGCGTGAACACGTCGATGGCGAGGGTCAAATATGGGCGGCCAATCGGTTGCCGGTCGCGCTCGTCGACCACGATCAGGTCGATGACGGTGTGGTCGATCTGCACCTGTTCCAGCGGCATGGTGACTTCTGGCGGAATGCCACCCGCGCCTTGCAAGGGACGGGCAGCGTCCTGCCCGCCCCGGCTGCGGGCTATTTTCGCCGGGTGTAGTCCGGCAATCCGCTGGGCCACGGTGTTGCGCGCCGGCACCGGCAGCTTCTGGGTTTTGCACGCCTGCGCGACTTCGCGGTGGAACGCCGCCAGGCTGCGTTTCTGCTTGGTCAGGAAGCGCTTTTGCAGCAGCTCGCGGATGATGCGCTCGACCGGTTCCGGCAAGCGCCCCTTGCCTTTGCCGCCGCCGGATCGGCCGGGCGTCAGGTCTGTTACCAGGCCAGTACCCTGCCGGGCGCGACGGATCAGGACATATACCTGTCGCCGGGACAGGCCCAGCGCTTGGGCTGCCTCATCGGCGGCTTCATGCCCGACCACCTCAAGCGCTGCCAGTGGCCCGATGATTTCCGTCCGGTGCCGGGCTTGCGCCCATGCCTCGTCGGGCAGGGTGGCCACGCCTTGCGCGGCAATCGGTGGAGTGTCTGATGTCATGCCCAAACCTCGCTTTGGTGCACACGAGTATTGAGCATAGTCGAGATTGGTGCAGACGACTCCTGATATTGGGCTGTCAGGAGCCGTATGCACACCAGGCGTTACATCCAGTCAGATGGTGCGGTCGTCTTCTGAAAACGACACCGGTCCGCGCGATAGCTTCGGCCCAGCGCGCTGCCGGCGGCTGGAGCAGGCCGTTGTGCACGGAGCCGTGGTAGGTGCCGACCGCCAATGTGAGCCAGCGCTCCAGCTCACGCAGC
>NZ_JAOCLC010000109.1:0-9879 GCF_029845105.1 Stenotrophomonas sp. GD03654
TGGCCGATGAGGCGGCGGACACGCGTATTTCACTTCAGGTTGCCAGCCCCGGGAGGAGACTTGCGCCATACCGGACCTCAGGAGATGGCCATGAAGACCTCGACCCGACTGCTTGTGCTGGGCACCCTGCTGGCAGCAACGTCCGTTGCCGGCGCGCAGACCTACGGGCCGCGCGACGAAGGACGCAAGTTCAACGATGGCAGCCGCGTGGTCTGCAAGAACGTGGAAGTGCAGCGCAACTCGCGCGATCCCAACCGTATCGCCGGTACCGCCACCGGCGCGGTGATTGGTGGTCTGCTGGGCAACCAGGTGGGCGGTGGCAATGGCAAGAAGCTGGCCACCGTGGCCGGTGCCGTAGCTGGCGGCGCGGCCGGCCGCCAGATCCAGGGCAACAGCCAGCAGAAGAACGGCGACCGCGTGGTCGAACGCCGCTGCGAACGCGTCTACCGCTGATAGGTTACAGCCAGACCTCGTTTCCCCCTTCCACACCGCAGTATGTATTTCCCGAACGCCGGCCCCGTGCCGGCGTTCGTCGTTGAGCGGCCCCGTATCGCGGAGCGCAGCCCGGTGTCTATACTGCGCCGACTTCAACGGATGAACGCCCAGTGAACGAATCACCCCTGGCTGAGTCGCGCGCGCCGGCTGTCGAGGTCGATCCAGCACCGGAAGCTGCAGCGCGCTTCGGCCGACTGCGTGAGCGTACCGACGAGCTCGAACTGTTCATCTCTGGCCTGCTGGCGTTCGCACTGTTGGCGGTACCAGGCTACCTGTTCGATGCGTGGGCACGCAGCAGCCTGCACACAGAAGGCATGTACTTCCAGGTGCTGTGGTTTGGTTTCAGCATCAGCGTGGGCATGTGTTACGTGCTGGCGGTAGCGCTGATCGCGCACCTGACCGTGCGCGGCTACTGGATAGGCCTGATCGGGCTGAAATCGCACTTCCCCAAGGGCATCGACTGGGAACGGCTGCCGCAGATGGGCCCGGTATCCCGCGCCTTCCTCAAGGCCCGCGACGGCGGCCTGGACGGCAGCATCGAACGCGCTGATCGTTTGGCCACCATGCTCTTTTCCACCACGCTGCTGGCGGTGCAGACGCTGGCCGGCACCCTGGTGATGGCCGTGCTGACGTTGTGCGTGGCGATGGCGATCAGTGCGCTTGCCGGCGGTTCCGACCGTGTGGCCATGATCGTGGTCGGTACCGTGCTGGCCAGCCTGCTTGTGCTCGCACTGGTTCCTGCACTGCTGGAGCGTGTCATTGCGCGCCGGCAGCGGCGCGACCAGGCCTATGACGGCCTGCAGCGGTGGCTGCAACGCTTCCTGGCGGGCCTGCAACGGATTCCCCTGCTGCGCCTGATGCAGACCATGCAGCTGACCCTGCAGAGCAACCTGCGCTCGCGTTCGTTCATGGCGGTCTATCTGCTGGCGGTGATGGTGGCCATGGTGCTGGGCGCGGTGCAGGTGCTGGGCTCGGTGAAGTTCTCGCTGTTCAACCGCTACCAGGTGATGACCGACGAGGCCGTCGAACACGGCATGTTGAGCGCGCACTACGAATCGATGCGTTCGGCGCACGATCAGCTGCTGCCGTATCCGATGATCCCTTCGGACACGATCAGTGGTTCACGCCTGCGTGTGTTCATTCCACACCGCCCCCAGCGCGACAACCCGCTGGCGCGCCAGCACTGCACTGCCTCGCCCGCCGCACGCGATGAAGCGACCGGCGCAAAGGCCGCCAGCGCAGCGGTGGAGTGCCTGTCGCGGTTGTGGCGGGTGCAGCTGGATGGCACGCCGGTTGACCTGCACGACTTCATGCCGATGGAGCGCCGCGATCTCGACATGCGTGGCCTGGTGGGCTATCTGCCCATGGCGACGCTGGCACCCGGACGCCATGACCTGAGCCTCGTCTGGAATGCCGAAGGGGGCGAACGCGACCCGGAGCGACGCCGCGAGTACCGCATTCCGTTCTGGTACGCGCCCGACCCCTGAATAGGGGACGGAGGGGATCAAGTCGCAATCCCTCAACCTTGCCGTTTACGACTTAATCCCCTCCGTCCCCGTTGGGGCGAGGAGGCGCCAGGTGGCGAGGCTGCCGTAGAGCAGCAGCAGGACGGTGAGGGTGATCAGTTCGTGGCTGACTTCGGCCAGACTGGCATCCATCTGGTTCAGGCGGACCATCAGGTTGATGCCCGAAGTAGTGGGCAGCAGCTGCGCCAACCAGACCAGCGGCTGCGGCGTCATCACTGCCGGCCACGACAGGCTGGCCAGGAAGAAGAGCGGGATCGAGGTGGCGATGATGTACTGGAAGGCGCGTTCGCGGGTGCGGAAGAAACTGCCGACGAACAGGCCGAAGGCCACGGTGGCGGCGATGAACAAGCTGCCGCCCAGCAGCTGGCCGAATGGGTTGCCGCCGCGCGGGTAGTCCTGCACCCAGGCGGTGAAGCCGGCATACCAGAACAGGCCGAACAGGCCAATCAGGCCGAAGCCCATCGCCATGCCGGCCAGGGTCGGCAGGTCGAAGCGCAGGCGCCGGCCGAGTGCGAGACGACGTCCACCCAGCAGCACGCCGATGCCCATCAACAGCGTCTGGTGCACGATCAGTTCGGCTACGCCGGGCACGATGGCGCTGCCATAGCCTTCTTGCGTGTTGTACAGCGGGCGCTGCACAAGCGTGACCGGCGGTGCCTGCGGTGGACCCATGAAGGCGGCCTGGCCGACCACGGCATCACGCCCGAACGCACCCAGCGCATCAGCTACGCTGCCCAGCACCCAGCTGGCGCGGCCCAGGTAGGCACCGTTGCCAAGCAATACCAGCCTGGCCGGATGGCCGCGCAGGATGTCGCGCTCCAGGTTGGCCGGGATCACGACGATGCCTTCGGCATGGCCGGCTTCGAGCTGCCGGCGTGCGCTGTCGACGTCCGCTGGTTGCCCGACCACGCGCGCGACCCGAAGTGCATCGAGTTTTCGCAGCAGTTCGCGGCTGGTGGCGCTGTGGTCTTCGTCCACCACCAGCACCGGCAGGTTGCCGGCCACCTGGTGGCGGTACGCGGCCGGGTAGAAGAACGAGTACAGGATCACCGCGCCGACCATCACCACGATCGCATAGCGGTCGCACAGCACCGCCATCAGGGTCTGCCGCAGGCTGCGCCAGAGTGCGCTCATGCGTCGGCTCCCGCCGGTTGCGCGGCTTCGGGCGTGCGCGCGAAGGCGATCAGGCGCAGGCCGCCGATGCCACCGGCCACGACCGCCATCAACAACAGCGTGGCCAGTGGCCATACCGAGACCTGCAGCGGCGAACCGATGAACTGCTGCTGGGTCTGCAGCTTGATGTAGGCGCTGAGCGGCAGCAGCTGGTGCCAGACGCGGGTGAACAGGGGGCCGTCCAGTACCGGGAATGTGGCGCTGGAGAACGCCAGTGCGGTGCCGATGCTGAGGCCGACCGCGGACAGTGCGGTACCCATGTCGCGGGTCACGCCGACGAAGAACAATGCGTAGGCGGCGGTGGCCAGGTAGAACAACGGTTGCGCGAGCACCAGCAGAAGTACGCTGCCGGCCACGCCATCACCGCGCAGCCAGGCGAGGTAGCCGATGCCGAGCGCGCCATACAGCGAGAACAACAGGATGTACGGCGCGACCTTGCCGGCAATCGCAGCCCACGCCGTGCGGCCCAGCCAGGCGGGCAGGGTGCCGTCGCGGATCTCGCGGCCGATGCTGCCGGCCACGGCAAGCGCCAGCACCAGCGACAAGACTGCCGGGAAGATCAGCGGCAGCAGGAACAATTCGTAGCTGCGCGCCGGGTTGTAGAGGATGTCCGACTGCACCGCGATCGGTGCCGCACGCAGCTTGCCCGGGCCGACCTGCAGGCCGATGCGCTCGCGCAGCAGGCGCGCGTTCCAGGCCGATACCGCATCGCCGATATCGCGCGCCGCAGATTGGCCGGTGGTCATGTAGGTGGCGTTGTAATAGGCGAACACCGTTCCCTGGCGGCCCCGCAGCGCCTGTCGGGTGACGTCGCGCGGCACCAGCACGATGGCGAACACGTCCAGGCTGCGCAGCTGCGAACGTGCATCCTCCATGTCCGCAGGTTGGCTGGTGATGCGTACGCCGGGGCTGGCGTCGAGCATGCGCAGCAGCAGGCGGCTGTCACTGCTGTGGTCGAGGTCGACCACGGCGATCGGAATGTCGCGCATTACCGAGGGCGTGAACATCCACGCCATCACCAGCAGCATCAGCAGGGGCAGCACGGTGACCAGCATCAGATCGGCGCGGTTGCCGCGCAGCGACCGAAGCTCGCGTCGCCAACTGGCGGCGAAGCCGCCGCGGTCGGGGCTCAGTGCTGGGGCCATGCGAACAGCACGCTCATGCCGGGGCGGAAGCCCTCGATGCGGCGTACCGGGCGCACCCGCACCTCGAAGCTGCGGACATCGTAGCCGGACGACTGGCGGGTGGTACGCCAGGTCGCATAGTCGCCGGCAGGGTTGATGAAGTAGACCTCGAACTCGCCGTCCAGGCCGAGTGCCGGCACGTTGCCCTGCAGCTTGCTGCCGACCTTCAGGCCCTGCATCTGTGATTCGCGCAGGTTCATCGCCACCCACATGCGGTCGATGTCGACCAGGGTGAATACCGGGTAGCCGGCCGGCACCAGTTCGCCCGGGTCGGCCATGCGCTTGTTGATCTCGCCCGCCACCGGCGCGCGTCCTTCGACTTCGGCACGGGCGGCGTTGACTTCGGCCACCGCGCCCTGCGCCTGCTGCACCTGGCCCTGCGCGGCACGCTTGTCTTGCTCGCGTGCGCCGGCCAACGCCATGTCGTACTGCGCGCGTGCGGCACGGGCCAGTTCGCGCGAGCTGGTGGCCTGGGCCTGCGCTTCATCGCGCTTCTGCCGGGTCATCACCCCTTCGTTGAACAGGTTCTGCACGCGCTGGTAGGTGGCCTCGGCCAGCGTCGCACCGGCTTCGGCGCGCTTCCAGTTCGCTTCGGCGGCGCGGATGTCTTCGCTGCGCGCGCCTTCGTCGGCCTTGTCGGCCACTGCCTGTGCGGCGGCCAAAGCGCCGTGCGCCTGCTGTTCCTTGGCGGCCACTTCGGGGCTGTCGAGCAGGAACAGCACCTGCCCGGCCTGCACGCGGTCGCCCTCGCGCACCTTCAGTTCGGCCACGCGCGCGGTGATCTTGGCGGCCACGTTGATGGTGTCCGCATCGGCCATGCCTTGGATCTGATCGGCCGGGCTGCGCCAGGCCAGCCACAGGCCGAGCACCACTGCGATCAGCAGGACCACCAGCAGGATCGGTCCCAGCCGTCGCTTGCCCGGGGGCGTCGTCGCATCGTCGTGCAGCACATCACTCATGGTCGATCACCTCGTCCGCACGGCGCCGGTATTCTTCAAAACGGTCCATCTGTCCACTGACCTCCAGCAACTGCGCCAACGCAATATCGTATTGGTAGGCGGCCTGCGCGCGCTCGACACGGGCACCGCCTAGGCCGAGCCGTGCGTCGATTACATCAAGCGAAGTAGCCTGGCCCTCGCGGAACGCCAGCTCCTGCAGGCGCAGGTTTTCCTGTGCCTGGGCGATGCTGCTGTCGAGCAGCACGTACTGCTGGCGCGCAGTCTCCAGTTCATTCCAGGCCTTGCGCACGCCCAGTGCGACCTGGTTCTCGGCTTCGCGCAGGCCGGCTTCGGCCTGCTCCTGCTGCGCGCGCGCGGCGCTGATCTGCGCCGGCCGCGAGTTCGGCGACAGGAAGGTGTACTTCAGGCCGATGCCGAACGCCCAGTCCGGATCGGTCAGCATCTCGTCGCGGCGGCGGAAGTCGTATTGGCCGAAGGCGAAGATCTGCGGCTTCAGCTTGGCCTGCTGCACGCGCACGCCCTGTTCGGCCTGTGCCACCATCGCCCGCAGGCGTGCGATCTGCGGCTGGCGCGCCTGCGCCGTGCGCTCGAAGCTGGTCACGGGTTCCAGCGGCACGCGCTGCACGAACAGCGGCGACACCGGCTGCACCTCGCCGCCACTGCGCAGCAGCGTGGCCAGCGCTGCCTTCAGCGTGGCCAGGTCGTTCACCGTCTTCTGGTACTCGCGCTCGGCCTTGTCACGGGCCACGGTGGCCTGCAGGCGCTGGGCACGGGTGGCGAAGCCCTCGCGTTCCAGCTTTTCTGCGTCTGACAGGTGGCGATTCAAGCCATCGCGCACATCACGGCGTACGTCCACCGCCTGCTCGGCAAGGCGCTGGCCGAAATAGGCCTGTGCCAGCTGCACGGTCAGCGATTGGCGCTGTGCCTCGCGCTCGGCACTGGCCTGTTCGTGGGCCGCGCTCGCGGCACGTTGAGCGGCCGGAATCACGCCGCCGGTGTACAGCGGAAGCACCGCGGTGACGACGGGACGGGTACGCCAGTCGCGCTCGGTGAACGACAGTGGTGAATCGATGCCGAAGGCTTCAGCCACGGGGGCCAGCGAGCCCAGTGGCAGGGTGAGGGTCTTCTGGAACTGCAGGCGGCGCACTTCACCGGTGATCTCCGGCAGGCGCAGCAGGCGGGTGGCGTCCTGCAGGTCCTGCTTGTTGCGTACCGCTGCATCAGCGGCTGCCAGTGCATCGGAGACCTGCTCCAGGCGTTGCCGCGCCTGTTCCCAGTCCAAGGCGGGTGCATCGGTGAGAGACTGCGCCGCCGCAGCCAGTGGCAGGCAGGTCGCCAGCGCCAGCGCCAGCACGGCATTCGCCCGGTGCATCCTTGTACGTCGGCCGATCACGCCCATGCCGTCCCAGTGATGAAGAAGTGCGCAAACGGTAGTGCGCGTGGCGTGAAGCCGGGGTCTGCGATCATTGGTTGGTCCTCAACGAAGGGTGCCGCTGGCTGCAGCGCGCAGCGCCTGGGTGATGTGCTGCAGCGTGCTTGAGCGCACGGCTGCATGCTGCCAGTACAGTGGCACATCGAGCCAGCGGCCGGGTTCCAGTACCACCACGCGGCCGGCGCGCACAGCCGGTGCGACCAGGGTTTCCGGGGCCATGCCCCAGCCGAGTCCGCACGCGGCGGCTTCGACGAAACCGGTGGAGGAGGGCAGGTAGTGTAGCGGCGGCTGCAGCCGCGCGCGGGTCAGGCGCCGCACGAAGCGCCACTGCAGTTCATCCTTGCGGTTGAACACCAGCATCGGCGCGCGTGCCAATGTTGCGGCCTGCATGCCGGTGCTGAAGTACTGGTGGGCGAAGCGGGGCGAGGCGATGGCGTGGTAGCGCATCGCGCCGAGCGGGTGCACGTTGCAGCCCTTCACAGGCTGGCTTTCGGCGGTGACCGCGCCGAGCACACTGCCATCGCGCAGCAGCTGCAGGGTGTGGTCCTGGTCGTCCATGCGCAGGTCGAACAGGTAGCCATGACCTTGGTGCAGGTCGGCGATGGCCGGCACGAACCAGGTATCGAGCGAGTCGTCGTTGACCGCCAGCGGGATCGGCGTGCGTGCGGTGTCGTTGCCGCGTTCGGGCAGCAGTTCGGCCAACGCCTCGGCCTCCAGCGCCTGCATCGGCCGCACACGGCGCAGCAGCGCCTCACCGGCCGTAGTAGGGCGGCACGGTGCCTGACGTACCACCAGCACCTGCCCAAGCCGATCCTCCAGTGCCTTGATCCGTTGTGACAGCGCCGACGGGCTGATCGACAGGCGGCGTGCGGCGGCCTCGAAGCTGCCTTCCTCCAGCACCGCGGTAAACGCGGTCAGTTGCGGATGTACCAGGTCCACGTGGAAGCCTCTTCAGTTTTTCTGCACAGGATAAAGAAAAAACAGATTGTCTTAACCGGACCCTTGGCCGCACCCTGCGCGTCCCCTCACTGCCTGGCCTGTCCTGATGTGGATTGCTGCTACCGCTGCCGGCCTGTTCGCAGGTGCCGGCCTGATCATCGCCATCGGCGCACAGAACGCCTTCGTGTTGCGCCAGGGCCTGCAGCAGCGCCACGTGGGTATGGTGGTGGCGGCCTGCGCCGGTGCGGACATCGTGCTGATCCTGGCCGGCGTCGGCGGCATGGGCGCGCTGGTGCTGCAGTGGCCATTGCTGTTGCAGGTGCTGCGCTTCGGTGGTGCTGCCTTCCTGCTCTGGTACGGCCTGCAGGCCGGGCTGCGGGCCTGGCGAGGGGGCAGTGCACTGGCCGCCGCCGAATCGCAGGGTGGCAGCGGACGCCAGGTACTGCTGACCTGCCTGGCCTTCACCCTGCTCAATCCGCATGTCTATCTGGATACGGTGGTGCTGCTCGGCAGCCTGTCCACGCGCTACCCGGGCGATCTGCGCTGGGCCTTCGCCGCCGGTGCATGCGTGGCCAGCGTGGCCTGGTTCTGCATGTTGGGCTACGGCGCGCGCCTGTTGCAGCCGGTGTTCCGCTGGCCGAGCGCCTGGCGTGTGCTGGACGCAGGTGTTGCGGTCTTCATGCTCTGCCTCGCCACGCTGCTGCTGTTGCGCCCGCTCTAGGCCGCGTCCACCGCGCACAGTGGCGCTTCGCCAGGGCGCAGGGTCAGCACGCGCACGCCGTTGCGGGTTACCACCACCGTGTGCTCGAACTGCGCCGACAGCTTGCCGTCGCGGGTGTAGACCGGCCACTCGTCCGCCTGCTGGCGGATCGCCGGCTTGCCCTGGTTGAGCATCGGCTCGATGGTGAACACCATGCCTTCTTCCAGCACCATGCCGGTATTGGGATGGCCGTAGTGCAGGATCTGCGGTTCCTCGTGCATTTCCTGGCCAATGCCATGGCCGCAGTACTCCTTCACCACGCTGTAGCCGTGGCTGCGCGCGTGGCGGGCGATGGCGTGGCCGATATCGCCCAGGCGTGCGCCGGGGCGCACTGCGCCGATGCCTTTCCACATCGCCTGGTAGGTGGTCTGCACCAGCCTGCGCGCGGCGTAGTCGACCTCACCGACCAGGTAGGTAGTGCTGGAGTCGGCGATGTAGCCGTTCTTCTCCAGGGTGATGTCGAGGTTGACGATCTGGCCGTTGCGCAGCACGTCGGTGGTGCTGGGAACGCCGTGGCAGATGACGTTGTCGATCGAGGTGTTGAGCACGTACGGGAAGCCGTACTGCCCTTTGCTGGCCGGCCGCGCCTGCAGCTCATCGACGATCATGCGCTCGACGAACTCGTTGATCTCCATGGTGCTGCGGCCCTGCAGCGGCAGCTGGTCGAGCGCGGCGAACACCTGCGCCAGCAGGCGTCCGGATTCGGCCATCAGCGCGATTTCGTGCGGCTGCTTGATCATCGCCATGTCAGGCCCGCCCGGGGGCCAGCGTCTGCGGCTGTACGCCGGCCGCCCGAAGTTCGCTGGCGACGATGTCCTGGAAGCTCAGCGTGGGGTTCAGCTCGCAGAGCATGCCGACCCGGATCCAGAAGTTGGCCTGGGCGTTGATCGAGCGGCTGGAGACGGTGCAGGCACGGCGTAACTGGTCGTGCAGGGTGTCATCGATGTTGACGATGCCCATGGGCGGTCCTGGAGGAGTGGATATACGAAGAATATATGATTCGTATATTCGCCTCAAATCCGTATCGTTCAATCCGTGTGGGTGGCAAAGCGCAGCCGGTTGCCGTCGGGGTCACGCAGCAGCATCTCGCGGCTGCCCCATTCGGTGTCATGCGGGGGCTGCTCGATCGGCACGCTGGCGGCACTGAAGGCGCGGTGCAGGGCGTCGACATCCTCGACGATGAAGTACACCGCGCCGCCGACCTCGCAGTCGCCGCTGTGTTCGGTGAGGAAGATCGTCTGGCCGTCGCGGGTGAGCTGGGCGAACAGCGGAAAACCGGGTTCGAAGCGGTGTTCCCAGTCGACCACGAAACCCAGCCCCTGCACGTAGAACGGCAGGGTGGTATCGGCGTGGCGCATGCGCAGCTGCGGGATGACGGTCTGGGGCATGGCGAGGGCTCCGGGGTGGGAGT
>NZ_JAOCLC010000110.1:0-9823 GCF_029845105.1 Stenotrophomonas sp. GD03654
TTCGGCGTCCAGTTCCGGGTAATGGCGGAAGATGCCGTTGGTGTTGAATGGCAACCGCCGCTCCGAGGCCAGATAGGCGGCGATGTTGGGCCGCTTGGCTACCCGCTCCTGCAGCGCACGCAGCAGGGGCAGGGTGGGTGCCAGTGCGCGCATCCGGCGTGGAAACATATAGTCCAGCCCGCTCAGCAGCTGGAACAGCGACAGATCCACGTAGGAGTGCTCGCGCAGCGCATGACGGCCGCCATTGGCGGCCAGCACCTGCTCGAAGTAGCCGAGGAACTTCGGCAGCCGCTCGCTGCGCAGTGACGCGGCGCGTGCCTTGGCTTCGGTCTTCTGCTCTTCGTAGTACTTCGATGCAGCGATCGGATGGTGGGTGTCATGCACTTCGGCCACCAGATCAGCGATGGTCAGCTGCAACTGCAGCGCCTGCACCCGCCGTGGGGCCGCCTGCGGCACCAGGTCCAGCGTCGGGCCCAGGAAATCCAGGATGGCTGCGACCTGTGCAATGACCTGGCGACCGGCCTTCAGGAATGGTGGTGCGAAGGGCTGCGCACCTTCACTGCTGCCATCGAGAAACGGCTGCATCACTGCATCGCCGTGCACCCGCGCCATGTCGATGTAGTCGGCACCGGCATCTTCCAGCGCCAGGCGCACGAACTCGCCACGGCCCTGGATGCCGGTCCAGTAATACAGCGCGTACTGCATGGCAGTGCCTCCACAGGAAAAGACCCACAGCGTCGCGCGGGGCATGCAAAGCAGGCGTGAGCGCGGCTCTGGTGCAGGCCCGAACCCGAACGGCAGCGGAACAGGTGGGGAACCCGTTGGAATCGGTGGGGTCACACCTTCTCCATGCGTGTGAAACGAGGTGCTGCATCATGCAGAGTGGAAAGGCGGTATGGCCCTGGGTGTTGGGTGTGGTGGTGATCGGTGGCGCGGGCGGTTGGTTGTTCCGCGATCAGCTGAAGCACCTGGCAGACGGTGTTTCGGTGCCGGTGCAATCAACCCCTGCCAGCGCACCGCCACAACCGCAGGCGGCCGCAGAACCCGCGCCAGCGCCGCCGCCGATCAAGCATCCGCTGGATACCGAGGCCGCGGCCGATCCGGCGCTGCCGAAGCTGGCTGACAGCGATGCCACAGCCTGGGGCGCATTGAGCCAGCTGTTCCAGGGCGAGGGCCCGCTGACCCTGCTGCTGCGCGATCACCTGATCCAGCGCCTCGTCACCCAGGTCGACAACCTGGACAAGCCCAGCGTGCCGCCGACCGCGCTGGCCGCGCGCCCGCTGCCGGGCAACCTGCAGGTCGAGCCCGGTGAGGGCGGTGAACGCATCGCCGCCGGCAACGCGGCGCGCTATGCGCCCTATGTGCAGGCCTTCACCGCGCTCGACCCGGCGGCGACGGCGACCACCTACAAGCGCTTCTATCCGTTGATCCAGCAGGCCTATGTCGACCTTGGCCGGCCGGAGGGCTATTTCAACGACCGCCTGGTCGCGGTGATCGATCACCTGCTGGAGACCCCGGAACTGGCCCAGGCGCCGCTGGTGGAACACGATGAGCGCGGCCGCTACCGCTTCGTCGATTCGACCCTGCAGTCGCGCTCGATCGGCCAGAAGGTCCTGCTGCGCATGGACGTGGCGCAGGCCCGGGCGGTCAAGCAGCAGCTGCGGGCGATCCGCAGCGCGATCACCCGCTGAACCCGTCCACCGTGCGGAACTGATCGGGATCAACGCGCCGACCACACCCATTCCGGCATGCTGGCCGCAGGCTGACTGGCCTCGGGGTGCAGTCGCAGTCACCCTTGAAACCGGGTGGGGCAACCGCATCTTTCCAGCATCGCCGGCACGGGCCGGCCCAGATGACCGATGAGGTTTCGCAATGCGGATGGACAAGCTCACCTCGCGTTTCCAGCAGGCGCTGGCAGACGCACAGTCGCTGGCCGTGGGCCGCGACAACAGCATCATCGAACCGGTTCACCTGTTCAGCGCGCTGCTGGACCAGCAGGGCGGCAGCACGCGCCCGTTGCTGGCCCAGGCCGGGGTGAACGTGCCGGTGCTGCGCGAGCGCCTGACCGAGGCGCTGGATGCACTGCCCAAGGTGTCCGGGCAGGCCGGCAACGTCTCGATGGGCAATGACCTGGGGCGCCTGCTGAACCAGACCGACAAGCTGGCCCAGCAGAACGGCGATGCCTTCATCGCCAGCGAGTGGTTCGTGCTGGCCGCGCTGGAAGACGGCGGCACGCTGGGCATGGCGCTGCGCGCCGCCGGTGCCGACAAGAGCCGGTTGCAGGCCGCGATCGACAAGCTGCGCGGCGGCGAGAACGTGCAGTCGGAAAACGCTGAGGAACAGCGACAGGCGCTGGAGAAGTACACCATCGACCTGACCGCGCGTGCGGAGAGCGGCAAGCTTGATCCGGTGATCGGCCGTGACGAGGAAATCCGTCGCACCATCCAGGTGCTGCAGCGCCGGACCAAGAACAATCCGGTGCTGATCGGCGAACCCGGCGTGGGCAAGACCGCGATCGTCGAAGGCCTGGCCCAGCGCATCATCAACGACGAAGTGCCCGAAGGCCTGCGCGGCAAGCGCGTGCTGTCGCTGGACATGGGCGCGCTGATTGCCGGCGCCAAGTTCCGCGGTGAATTCGAGGAACGCCTGAAGGGCGTGCTCAACGACCTGGCCAAGAGCGAAGGGCAGATCATCCTGTTCATCGATGAGCTGCACACCATGGTCGGCGCCGGCAAGGCCGACGGTGCGATGGATGCCGGCAACATGCTCAAGCCTGCGTTGGCACGTGGCGAACTGCACTGCGTGGGCGCCACCACGCTGGATGAGTACCGCAAATACATTGAAAAGGACGCTGCGCTGGAGCGCCGCTTCCAGAAGGTGTTCGTGGGTGAGCCGTCGGTGGAGGACACCATCGCGATCCTGCGCGGGCTGAAGGAAAAGTACGCCGTGCACCATGGCGTCGAGATCACCGACCCGGCCATCGTCGCGGCGGCCACGCTGTCCAACCGTTACATCACCGACCGCCAGCTGCCGGACAAGGCCATCGACCTGATGGACGAGGCGGCCTCGCGCCTGCGCATGGAGATCGACTCCAAGCCGGAGGAACTGGACCGCCTGGAACGCCGCGTGATCCAGCTGAAGATCCAGCGCGAGATGCTGAAGAAGGAAAAGGACGAGGCCTCGCGGCAGCGCTTGGCTGATCTGGAAAACGACATCGATGCGCTGGAGCGCGAGTTCTCCGACCTCAATGAAATCTGGAAGTCGGAGAAGGCGGCGCTGCAGGGTGCAACCAAGATCAAGGAGCAGGTCGAGCAGGCCAAGCTGGAGCTGGAATCCGCGCAGCGCCGCCAGGATTTCGCCAAGATGAGCGAGATCCAGTACGGCCTGCTGCCGCAGCTGGAAAAGCAGCTGGCCGCTGCGCAGGAGGCCGAACACAAGGACTTCAAGCTGGTGCAGGATCGGGTTACCGACGAGGAGATCGCCGAGGTCGTTTCGCGCTGGACCGGTATTCCGGTCAACAAGATGCTCGAAGGTGAGCGCGACAAGCTGCTGCGGATGGAAGAGGTGCTGCACAACCGGGTGGTCGGCCAGGAGGAAGCGATCAAGGTCGTCTCCGATGCGGTGCGTCGTTCGCGTGCGGGCCTGTCCGATCCGAATCGTCCGGCCGGCTCGTTCCTGTTCCTCGGCCCGACCGGCGTCGGCAAGACCGAGCTGTGCAAGTCGCTGGCCGAGTTCCTGTTCGACAGCGCCGATGCGATGATCCGCATCGACATGAGCGAATTCATGGAGAAGCACAGCGTCGCCCGCCTGATCGGTGCCCCCCCGGGTTACGTTGGCTACGAGGAAGGCGGCTATCTGACCGAGGCCGTGCGTCGCCGTCCGTACTCGCTGATCCTGCTGGACGAAGTGGAGAAGGCGCATCCGGATGTGTTCAATATCCTGCTGCAGGTGCTGGACGATGGCCGCCTGACCGATGGCCAGGGCCGCACCGTGGACTTCCGCAACACCGTCATCGTGATGACCTCGAACCTGGGCTCGCACCAGATCCAGGACATGAGCGCCGACGACAGCCCTGAGGCCTACACGCAGATGAAGGCGGCGGTGATGGGCGTGGTGCAGGCGCACTTCCGTCCGGAGTTCATCAACCGCCTGGATGACATCGTGGTGTTCCACCCGCTGGACAAGCAGCAGATCAAGCAGATCGCGCGCATCCAGATGCGGGGCCTGGAAAAGCGCCTGGCCGAGCGCGGGCTGAAGCTGGAGGTATCCGATGCAGCGTTCGAGCTGCTCGGCAACGTTGGCTTCGATCCGGTGTATGGCGCGCGTCCGTTGAAGCGCGCGATCCAGGCGCAGCTGGAGAATCCGTTGGCGCAGAAGATCCTGTCCGGCGCCTTCGTCAACGGCGACACCATCGAAGTCGGCAACGACGGCGGCCACCTGGTGTTCGCCAAGGCCTGACCCCGCAAGCGCCCCCCTCTTCGAGTGGGGGCGCCATCGCAGGCTTTCCCGGTGCAGAATCGCCTTGTTGCACTTTTGCCCGGACAAGGAGAACCGCATGGATGGCACACGCCTGGCTTCACTCTGCATCGCACTGGCACTCGCTACGTCGGCCACCCATGCCGCCGCTGCGGAGCAGGTGCAGCTGCCGCCGATGAAGGGCTACCACCAGGCCCACCAGAACACCGATGCGCAGGGCAACCGCATCACCGAGTACGTGCCCAACGGGCAGACCGTGCAGGACTGGGCCGACATGGTCACCGTCAACGACGCGCCGAACAGTAGCCACGCAAGCCCGCGCGAGTTCCTCGGCATCATCGAAGCCGGTTGGCGCATTGCCTGCCCCGACGCACAGAGTCACTGGATCCGCGAGGGCGAGGAAGGTGGTCGCCCGTTCGCGTTGCTGATGCTCAGCTGCCCGGAGAACCCGGGCACCGGCAAGCCCGAGTTCACCTGGATCAAGGGCATCCAGGGCACAGAGGGCTTCCACACCGTGCAGAAATCGTTCCGCTCCGAGCCGGAGAAGGATGACGTCGTGCAGTGGATAGGTTGGCTGCGCGAGGTCGAGCTGTGCGGCAGCGGGCAGGCACCGGCCTGCCGCTGACCGCAGGGATCAAAGGCCGCCGAGGGGCGCCCTTCCTGCATCAGAAGCGGTGCGTGTAGCCGCTCATCAGCCCGAACTGGTTGGGCTTCTGCACGATCGGGCTGTCGGCTGCATCGCCGAGCAGGCGCGTGCCCTCGGCCGAGATGTACCAGTTGCCGTTGCGGCCCACGCGGTGGCTCCATTTCAGGCCGAGACCGGCACTGACCAGGCCGGCCTTCGGCTTGTGCTCGGCAAAGCCGGTGCGCGCGGCCTGTTCCGGGCTGACGCCGTACCAGGTCTGCATGTAGCCACGGTTGCCGTAGTCGGTGGAGACGCTGCCGCTGACCACGCCGCCGGCCAGGTCGAACAGCGGCATGCTCAGGTTCAAGTGGATCTGTTGGGTGGCCAGGCCGTTTTCGGCCTTGTCCTCGTCCTTGCGGGTGAACTGCCAGGAGCCGCTCAGCACGACTTCGCCCAGCGTATAACCAGCCGAGACACCGACCAAGGGACGGGAATCGATATCGCCCATGCCGCGCAGGAAGTCGGAACCACCGAGCAGCGAATCCTTGTCCTTGCGGATGCCGCTGGCACCGACATAGGCCCGCACGCGGGTGTGCTCGCCGATGGACGTGCCCCAGCCGATGCCACTGGTGCCCAGAAACCAGCCACCCGGCGAGGTGACATCGAAGGACAGCATGGGCGACGCCTGATACTCCTTGCTGCCGCTGTAGCGAGGGGTCGCACCGGCACCGGCGGCGACTTCGAAGGTCCAGTGGTCATCCTTGGCGTGGGCGATCGGGGCGGCCAACAGCGGCAGCAGGGCCAGGCAGAGCAGGGTGGGGGAACGGCGAAGCTGGGACATGGAAACTCTCGACAATGGGAGGAAAGCAGCGCTCGCATCCGGCGAGTGCTGCAGGGTCGTTAGCGTGGCGATACGCCGGCGACCGATCCGTCCGCAGTTGTGCGGGAGTTGTAATCAACTGTAATCGCGCCCGTGGGCGTTCAGCTGGCAGCCAGCGGCCAGTGCATTTCCAGGCGCGCGCCACCCAGCGTGGCGCGGCTGATGCGCAGTTCGCCACCGTGGCGGGCCGCAATGCGGTTGACGATGGCCAGGCCCAGGCCGAAGCCGCCGGTGTCACGGCTGCGGCTGTCGTCCAGGCGGGTGAACGGACGCATCACCTTATCGCGATCGGCTTCGGCGATGCCGGGGCCGTCGTCGTCCACGCGCAGGCAGGCGCGACCGCCAGCACCGACCAGCGAGACTTCCACCTGCGAATGCGCGTGACGCAGCGCATTGCCCACCAGATTGCTGAGTGCCAGTTGCAGCAGGCGCGGCTCGGCATCCACCCGTGGCAACGCACTGGGCTGCACGCGCAGGACCACGCCGGCACGTTCGGCATCACGGCGCACATCGGCCAGGCAGGCCTGCAGCCAGTCGTTGGCTTCGATGCGCTGCATCGGCTCGCCTTCGCTGGGATGCTCCAGACGTTCATACGCCAGCAGTTCGCTGACCAGCCGATTGAGTTCGGCCAGGTCGCCGTGCAGCCCCTGTGCCAGCCGTGCCCGGCGTTCGCGATCGTCGCTGTCCTGCATCAGGTCCAGGCCGAAGGCCACGCGCGCGATGGGTGTGCGCAGTTCGTGCGAAATGGCATGGGTGAGGTCGCGCTGGCGCTGCACCAGCTCGGCCACGCGCGCGGCCATGCGGTTGGAATGGTCGACGATCACCCGGATCTGCGAGCGTGGCGAAACCTGCGCGCGCGCCTGCAGATCGCCCGAACCGATGCGGTCGGCGTGCCGGCGCAGCGCTTCCAGGTCGCGCCAGAGCAGGCGTACCCAGGCATACAGGCTGGCGCCGACCAGCAGCAGGATGCTGAGGTAGGCCGCGATGGTCATGTACGTGGTCATCTGCACAGCGCCAGGCAGGCGCAGTTGCAGCCAGCGACCGCCGACGCCTTCGATGGGCAGCAGGACCTGCTGGTACTGATCGCGCACGATGAAGCCATCAGCCTTTACGGCCGCCTGTTCCTGCGGGGCGAGTGCCGGAGGCGTGTCGAACAGGGTCAATGCGATGCCATAGTGCGGCTGCCACTGCTGCAGACGCTCACGCTGCTGGCCGACATCCAGGCCAGCAAGGCCACTGCGCAGGGCGTACACCTGTCCGCGGACCTGCTGGACGAAAACGCGATCCTGCACGGGCGTGTAGATGCCGTCCAGGATGTGGTTGAGGAAGAACACCGACACCAGGAAGCAGGCACCGGTGACGAACCACAACCACAGGAACAGCCGCTTCATGCCGTCCAGGCCGACGGGTTGAACTGGTAGCCACGACCCCACACGGTCTTGATCCGCCGCGGTTCGCGCGCGTCATCGCCCAGCTTGCGGCGCAGCTTGCCGATGCTGACATCGACGCTGCGGTCCAGCCCGTCGAAGCCGATGCCGCGCACCGCCTGCAGGATCTGGTCGCGCGAGAGGATCTGCCCCGGCTGGCTGGCCAGCAGCCACAGGATCTCGAATTCGGTGGTGCCCATGTCCACCGGCTGTCCATGCAGGTGCACCTCGCGTTGCATGCGGTCGATCAGCAGTTCGCCGTGCATCAGGCGGCAGGGTGTGCCGCTGTTACTGCTGCCATGGCGGCGGCGAAGCAGCGCGCGCAGGCGGGCCAGCAGCAGGCGCGGCTCGATCGGCTTGTGCACATAGTCGTCGGCGCCCGATTCCAGGCCCAGCACCTGCTCGATGTCGTCCTCGCAGGCGGTCAGCATCAGGATCGGCACATCGGAGAAACTGCGGATCTGCCGGCATACGTCGATGCCACCGAGGCCGGGCAGCATCAGGTCCAGCACCACCAGCTCGGGCGCATGCTGGCGGCAGGCGGCGCCGGCGAGGTCGCCACGCGCGACGTGCTGCACGGCGAAGCCATGTTCGTGGAGGTAATCGCTGACCAGCTCGGCCAGGCGACGGTCGTCCTCCACCAGCAGTACCGACGTGGGCGCACTGCTGGGGGTGGGGGTCCAGGGGGATGGCTGCATGCGTGGGGCCTCCGTGCCCGGGCAGGAGCGCCCGGCGGCGAAGCCTAGCAACGGCCCATGACGGCTGCCTGAATCGCGGCCAACGTGATAACCGGCGGTACGGGCGTCATCGCCAGTGGCTTTCAGCGGGCGCCCCCGGCTGTCCTATGGTGGCGGTTTCCCCGGATGGAGCCTGGTGCAATGAGCGACCCGCAGTGGCAACTGGAAACCCTGGCCGTGCACGGTGGCTACCGTCCCGACCCAACCACCCGGGCGGTGGCTGTGCCGATCTACCAGACGGTGGCGTATGCCTTCGATGATACCCAGCACGGCGCCGACCTGTTCGATCTGAAGGTACCGGGCAACATCTACACGCGCATCATGAACCCCACCACCGATGTACTGGAGCAGCGCCTGGCCGCGCTGGAAGGCGGCATCGGTGCGCTGGCGCTGGCCTCGGGGCAGGCCGCGATCACCTATGCCATCCAGACCATCGCCGAGGCCGGTGACAACATCGTCGCCTCCAGCGCGCTGTATGGCGGCAGCCTCAACCTGCTGGCGCACACGCTGCCGCAGTACGGCATCCAGGCGCGCTTCGCCGACCCCGCAGATCCATCCACGTTCGCCGACCTGATCGACGAACGCACCAAGGCGGTGTTCGTCGAATCGATCGGCAACCCGCGCGGCAACGTCACCGACATCGCTGCGATTGCGGAGGTCGCACATGCCGCTGGCGTGCCGCTGATCGTCGACAACACCGTGGCCACGCCGTTCCTGCTGCGCCCGTTCGAGCACGGCGCCGACATCGTGGTGCATTCGCTGACCAAATACCTGGGCGGCCACGGCACCAGCCTGGGCGGTGCGATCATCGACTCCGGCCGCTTCGACTGGGCGGCGCAGCCCAAGCGCTTCGCTCGCCTCAACCAGCCCGACCCGAGTTATCACGGCGTGGTCTACACCGAAGCGCTGGGGCCGGCCGCCTACATCGGCCGCGCGCGGGTGGTGCCGCTGCGCAATACCGGCGCTGCGTTGTCGCCGTTCAATGCGTTCCTGATCCTGCAGGGCATCGAGACCCTGGCGCTGCGCATGGAGCGCATCAATGCCAATGCGCTGGCCGTTGCGCAGTACCTGAAGGCGCACGACAAGGTCGCCTGGGTGCGTTACGCGGGACTGGCCGACGACCCCGAGCATGCCGCCGCGCAGCGCTATCTGGGTGGACACGGCTCGGGCGTACTGACCTTCGGCCTGCCGGGCGGCCGTGAAGCAGGCGCGCGCTTCCTCGATGCGCTGAAATTGTTCACCCGCCTGGTCAACCTGGGGGATGCGAAGTCACTGGCCACCCATCCTGCCTCGACCACGCATCGCCAGCTGGATGCAGCGGAGCTGGCCAAGGCCGGTGTCAGCGAGGACACCGTGCGCCTGTCGATCGGCATCGAGCACATCGGCGACCTGCGTGCCGACCTGGAACAGGCCTTGGCCGGCGCCTGATAGCCGCGCGCTTGGTCGTCATCGCCACAGGCGATCACCACGGGTGCTGCAATGCGCTACGGTGGAGCTGCCTCTCCAAGGCAGTGGCAACGTGGCGATCCAGATCCCCGGTCGATGCGGGTCGACCGGGGATTTTTTTTTGTTTCCGGGGTCAGATGCCCCGCCGTGTCGACCAAGGTCGACACCCACCAGAGCAGAACGCCGTTCCGGCAGACCGCGGGAAATTGTCGAAGGCGGGGTGGGTCCGGTT
>NZ_JAOCLC010000111.1:0-9243 GCF_029845105.1 Stenotrophomonas sp. GD03654
GATGCGATCAACTTACGATGCGCAGCACGTCATCCAGCAGCGCAGCGGCGGTGACTTCCGCGCCCGCACCTGGCCCCTGGATCAACAAGGGTTGGCGGTGGTAGCGATCGCTGTGGATGGCCACGCGGTTGTCGGTGCCTGCCCCCTGCGCCAGCGGATGATCGGCCGGCAATTCACGCAGGCCCACCTGCGCACCCTCGCCGTCAACACGGCCAACGAAACGCAACACACGACCGTTGTCGCGTGCCTGCTGCCAACGCACCTGCAATGGCGCATCCAACTGCTCCAGTGCAGCCACTGCGTGCTCCAGCGGCAACGCTGCCAGCGCGTCAGGCACCAGTGAATCCACCTGCACCTGCGAGGCATCCAGCGCCAGCCCGCTGCTGCGCGCCAGGATCAGCAGCTTGCGGCGCACGTCCTCGCCGGACAGGTCCAGACGCGGGTCCGGTTCGGTATAACCGGCCGCCAGCGCCTCGCGCACCGCCGCCGAGAACGGCGACTGGCCGTCATAGCGATGGAACAGCCACGCCAACGAACCGGACAGCACGCCCTCGATGGCATGGATATGGTCGCCACCGGCGACCAGCGCGCGCAGGCTGCTCAACAATGGCAGGCCGGCACCGACGGTAGCGCTGTCGCCATAACGCGCGCCACTGTCGGCACAGCTTTCCGCAATGGCCTGCGCACGAGCCAGCTGCGCACCACGGCCCAGCTTGTTGGCGGTCACCACGTGCACGCCGCGCGCCAGCCACTGCACATGGCGCGCGGCGACGTCTTCGCTGGCAGTTGCGTCGACCACCACATCACCACGCTCCAGTCCTTCGGCGCTGGCCCACGGCGGCGAGCTGAGGCCGTCACGCGGTGCGCGCCGTGCCAGCTCCAGCGGCAACGCCAGATCGCGGTCGATCGCCAGCGCGGTGCGCGAATTGGCCAGCCACTGCACGCTGGGCAGTTCCAGCCCACGTGCCTGCAACGCCTGGTAGCGCTGCACGAAGGCCGAGCCCACCGTGCCCGTGCCGAGCAGCGCCAGCCGCCCCACGCCAAGTGCAGGAACTTCAGCGGCGAGCGCGCTCATGCGTCCACCACCTGTTTGCGGCGCGCGGCTGCATCGATCACGGCTTCGGCGCGCTGCAGCGCGGCACCGAGATCGGCCAGCAGGTCACGCTCTGCCTCGATGCCGACCGACAGGCGCAGCAGCCCTTCGCTGATGCCGGCGGCGGCACGCGCTTCGGCGCTCATCGCCGCATGGGTCATGGTGGCCGGATGCGCGATCAGGCTTTCGACGCCGCCCAGCGATTCGGCCAGGGTGAAACAGCGCAGGCCATCGACGAAGGCACGCACTGCGGCATGCGGATCATCACCTTCGCACGCGGCCAGTTCGAACGACAGCATCGCGCCGAAACCACTCTGCTGGCGGGCGGCGATGGAGTGGCCCGGGTGGTCGGCCAGGCCAGGATAATAGACGCGGCCGACCGCCGGATGCTGGTCCAGCAGGGCAACGATCGACGTGGTGTTCTCCTGGTGCACGCGCAGGCGCGCATCCAGCGTGCGCAGGCCGCGCAGGGTCAGGAAGGCGTCGAACGGGGAACCGGTCAGGCCCAGCGCGTTGCCCCACCACACCAGCTGCTCGTGCAATGCCGGATCGCGCGCGACCACCGCACCGCCCACCACATCGCTGTGGCCATTGATGTACTTGGTGGTGGAATGCAGCACAAGGTCCGCACCGAACGACAGCGGCTGCTGCAGGGCCGGCGACAGGAACGTGTTGTCGACCACCACGAGCGCACCGGCCTTGTGCGCGGCATCGATGACAAAGCGCAGGTCGGTGATGCGCAGCAGCGGGTTGGACGGCGTTTCCACCAGCACCAGCTTCGGCTGGGTGGCCAGCGCCTGCGCCAGCGCGCGCGGATCGGTCAGGTCGGCGGTGACCAGCTCGAAGTGGCCCTTCTTCGCCAGCGCATTGAACAGGCGCCAGCTGCCGCCGTACGCATCGTGCGGCACGACCAGAGTATCGCCCGGCTGCAGCAGCGCGTTCAGCACCAGGTTGATCGCGCCCATGCCGGTCGCAGTGATGACGCCACCGGCGCCGCCCTCCAGTTCCGCCAGCGCTTCACCCAGCAGGTCACGCGTGGGGTTGCCGCTGCGCGTGTAGTCATACTGCCGCTTGTTGCCGAAGCCTTCGAAGCTGAAATTCGACGACAGCACGATCGGCGGCGTGACCGCCCCATGCGCGGTGTCACGATCGATGCCGGCGCGGACGGCGGCGGTGGTGCGACTACAGGACGGCTCGTTGGCGTGCAGGCTCATGCGGACTCTCCAGAAGTGCGGAAGGCGGTGGCGAGGATCGCGTCGATGCGATCGGTTTCTTTGAGGAAGGCGTCGTGGCCGTAGGGCGAGCGCAGTACGCGCAGGCTGCCGCGCGGGCCCAGCCCTTCGACCAGGCCGACCAGGTCGGCCAGCGGCACCAGGCGATCGCCCTCCACGGCTACCACCACGGTGGGCGGCAGGATCGCAGCAGGGTCGACGCGATGCAGGTCGATCGATTCGGACAGGCGCAGGTAGGCGGTCACCGGCGTGCGCGCGACATACTGCGCGCCGGCAGCGTCAAGATAGTCTTCGGCGGCGACGCGCACGCGGCCATTGATCACTTCCGGTGCGGCGTCGAAGCGCTCGCCGAATTCTTCCGGCGTGCGGTAGCTGAGCATGGCGAACTGCCGTGCCAGCGCCAGCCCGTGGTCTTCACCGCACTGCAGCTGGCCCAGCGCAACCGCGCGGCGCTGCAATGCGCGCCAGGCGGCGGCATACGGGTGTGGGCGGTGCGCACCACTGGCCAGCACCAGCTGGCGCACGCGGGCACGATGCCGGATCGCGAACTGCTGGCCGACCAGCGCGCCATACGAGTAGCCGACGAAGGCCTTCAGCGTGCGGATACCCAGATGATCCAGCAGCAGTGCCAACGCATCAGCCTGGTCGGCGGTATCGATCGGCACATCCAGAGCACCGTCGGCACCGATGAAATCGAAGGCCAGCACGCGCAGCTGCTGCGGATCCAGCGCGCGCCCGCTGCCCACCAGGTCTTCGGCCCAGCCCTTCTCGCTGAACTGCGCGTTGGACGCCACATGGCGATGGGCGGAGATGCCACCGGCCAGCACCACCACCGGCGCAGTGGCCGGGCCGACCCACTCATAGCGCAGGCGCACCGGGCTGGCGCCGGCGTGACGCATCGACAGCACCGCGGCGAACTCACCGCGCTCGGCATGCATATGGTCTTCGACCGGCACGCTGACGGGGACAAAGGGTTCGGGGCGAATGGCGGTACTGGCGGCGAAGCTCATGGCGGGATCCGGTTGGGGAATCGGCCATCGAGCCTTCGCGGGCCCGCGTTCGAGATGCACGTGCGGTGCATGGTTCGAACCATCTTTCGGTGGACGCCACGGTCCCCGCAGGATTTGGCACCTACGCAGACGCTTTCGCATCCGCGGGCTGCCCCGGCTTCAAAGGGCCTGTCCCTCTGCCGGTCTCGATGGTGGGGCCACGATGCCAGCCCTTTCCGGCACTGTCAATCCCTTCATGCGGATAAAGCGATGAATATTTTCAGGTCCACTCTGCGAGGGCTGTCCCGGTCGCCCCGTTCAGGATCGGGTACAGTCCCGGCGGTCCTCTCGCTGGAAACGCCGATGCCGCGCCTGCCCCTGTCCTGCCTGCTGTTGGCTCTGCTGACGAGCGCGACTGCACACGCCGGCGACTGGCGCCAGGGCTGGGGACTGATTCCCCCCTCCGGCCCAGCCACCCGCGCAGGCAGTGTCGAGGGCGCCACCCCCATGGCCCAGCTGCGCCTGCAGCCGGTCGGCACGCAATGGCAGGCCCGGATCGACAATGGGCTGGCAGGACCGCTGCAGATCCAGCTGCGCGCTGCACCCGGACACCCGGTCGAAGGCCTCCCGGTCGAGTCGCTGATCCAGGGCGACAGCAGCCTGGTGGTCGGTCACCTGCCCGCCCCGCTCAATGGCCGCGCGCTGGACCTGCGCCTGCATTCGGTGCCGGGCAATCCAGCCGCACAGGCCGAGGATGTCGCCTACCGCCTGCCGTTCGATGCGGCCCGTCCGCGCGTGGACCAGGCCCCGCAGGGGCGGTTCAGCCACGATGACGAGGAGAACCGCGACGCGGTCGACTTCGCGCTGCCGGAGGGCACGCTGGTACTGGCCGCGCGCGAGGGCACGGTGATGCAGATCCAGGACGGTTTCCGTGGCAACGGCCAGGACCGCGAACGCGATGCTGGCCGCGCCAACTTCATCCGCGTGCTGCACAGCGATGGCAGCATGGCGCTGTACGGCCACCTGCAGGCCGGTGGCATGCGCGTGCGTCGTGGCCAAGCGGTGGGCGCCGGGCAGCCGATCGGCCTGTCCGGCAACAGCGGCTTCAGCAGCGCGCCGCACCTGCACTTCGTGGTGCAGGTCAACCGCGGCATGGGCCTGCACTCGGTGCCGGTGCGCATCTTCGCCGAGCAGGGCCAGCTGCAGTTCGCCCGCCAGCGCGAGGCCGAGGGCGGCATCGGGCGCTGAACGGCCCCGGCCGGTATAATCGGGCGCTTATCTCTTTGAAAAGCGCCCCGGGCGGGCGCCACTGCCATGTCCGAAGTCGCCAACGAAGCGTCGCGTCGCCGCACCTTCGCCATCATTTCCCACCCTGACGCCGGCAAGACCACGCTGACCGAAAAGCTGCTGCTGTTCGGAGGCGCGATCCAGATGGCCGGTTCGGTCAAGGGCCGCAAGGCCGCCCGCCACGCCACCTCCGACTGGATGGCGCTGGAAAAGGAGCGCGGCATCTCCGTCACCTCCTCGGTGATGCAGTTCCCGTACGAAGGCAAGATCGTCAACCTGCTCGACACCCCCGGCCACGCCGACTTCGGCGAGGACACCTACCGCGTGCTGACCGCGGTGGATTCGGCGCTGATGGTGATCGACGTGGCCAAGGGCGTGGAAGAGCGCACCATCAAGCTGATGGAAGTCTGCCGCCTGCGCGACACCCCCATCATGACCTTCATCAACAAGCTCGACCGCGAGGGCAAGGACCCGATCGAACTGCTGGATGAAGTGGAAACCGTGCTGGGCATCCAGTGCGCGCCGGTCACCTGGCCGATCGGCATGGGGCAGCGCCTGAAGGGCGTGGTCCACCTGCTGACCGGCGAAGTGCACCTGTACGAGCCGGGCCGCAACTTCACCCGCCAGGATTCGACCATCTTCCCGTCCATCGATGCCCCCGGCCTGGCCGAGAAGATCGGTGCACAGATGCTGGCCGACCTGCGCGACGAACTGGAACTGGTGCAGGGCGCCAGCCATCCGTTCGACCTGGACGCCTACCGCGCCGGCAAGCAGACCCCGGTGTTCTTCGGCTCGGGCGTGAACAACTTCGGCGTGCAACCGCTGCTGGACTTCTTCGTCGAGCATGCGCCGTCCCCGCAGGCACGCTCCACCACCGGCCGCGAGATCGCCCCGGAAGAGAACAAGCTGACCGGCTTCGTGTTCAAGATCCAGGCCAACATGGACCCGCAACACCGTGACCGCGTCGCGTTCATGCGCGTCTGCTCGGGCCGTTTCAGCGCCGGCATGAAGACCTTCCACGTACGCACCGGCAAGGAAATGAAGCTGGCCAACGCGCTGACCTTCATGGCCAGCGACCGCGAGATTGCCGCCGAAGCCTGGCCGGGCGATGTGATCGGCATCCACAACCACGGCACCATTTCCATCGGCGATACCTTCACCGAAGGCGAAGCGGTCACCTTCACCGGCATCCCCAACTTCGCCCCGGAACTGTTCCGCCGCGCACGCCTGCGTGATCCGCTCAAGCTCAAGCAGCTGCAGAAGGGCCTGGCCCAGCTGTCCGAGGAAGGCGCGACCCAGTTCTTCCGCCCGCTCACCAGCAACGACCTGATCCTGGGTGCGGTGGGTGTGCTGCAGTTCGACGTCGCCGCCTACCGACTGAAGGACGAGTACGGCGTGGAAGCCACCTTCGAGCCGGTCAGCGTGACCACCGCGCGTTGGGTCCACTGCAGCAACGAGAAGAAGCTTGAAGAGTTCCGCGAGAAGAACGCGCTGAACCTGGCACTGGATGCGGCCGGACACCTGGTCTACCTGGCACCGACCCGGGTCAACCTGCAGCTGGCGCAGGAACGCTCGCCGGATGTGCGCTTCTCGGCCACCCGCGAAGCGGCGCATACGGTTTCGGTGGGCTGATGCCAAGGGGTCGGATTCCTTTCCGCAGGAAAGGGCTCTGACCCAGCCGTCGCGGGCGGTTCATCCACGCATGGCGTGGATCTACCGATCATGGGTTCATCGGCGCAATGCAGGGATTCACCCACCATACGGTGACGGGCGTGCACATGTCGCCCATCGCGGCGATGATAGGGGGACGCGGGTCCCCCTCCCCGTGACCGATGCCCACGCCCATGTCCACGACGTCCATTGCTTCGATCCGTGAAGAAATCGCCAGCGCCCTGACCCATGGTCTGGGCGCGGTATTCGCCCTGGCCGCCAGCGCGGTGTTGATCACCCTGGCTGCGATCTACGGCGACGGCTGGCAGCTGGCCAGCGCGATCGTCTTCGGTATCGCGCTGTTGCTGCTGTACACCGCCTCCACCCTGTATCACGCCATCCAGCATCCGGTCGCCAAGGGCCGGTTGAAGGTGTTCGACCACTGCGCGATCTATGTGCTGATCGCGGGCACCTATACCCCGTTCACCCTGATCGGCCTGCGCGGCCCGTGGGGCTGGGGCCTGTTCACCGCGATCTGGGCGCTGGCGCTGGGCGGCGTGGTGTTCAAGCTGTTCTACACCGGCCGCTTCAAGGTGCTCTCCACGGTGATCTACATCGCCATGGGCTGGCTGGTGGTGGTGGCGATCAAGCCGATGTGGGCCTCCATCGACGGCGGCACCCTCGCCTGGCTGTTCGCCGGCGGCCTGTCGTACACGCTGGGCACCTACTTCTACCACCGTGAATCGATCCCGTACTCGCACGCGATCTGGCACCTGTTCGTGATCGGTGGCAGTGTCTGCCACTTCGTCGCCGTCACCATGCAGGTGCTGTAAACGGCCGCGCACGGGCCGCGTGTGCACACCATGCACATGGACGCTTCGCGCCCTGTCCACGAAGAGGAGGCAACCATGGCAGCGTGAATGCTGCCGCCTCCCCTGCCGCAAAGCGCACGACCCCCTGGCGCCTCCGCCGCCCCGGCCCACGAGGCCGGCGCTGGCTTACGATCCTGATCTTCCTGCTGGCAGCGATCCTGCTGCTGATCGCGTTGTGGGACTGGAACTGGTTCAAGGGACCGGTGGAGCGCGCGGTGCAGGCCCGCACCGGCCGTGTGCTGCACATCGGGAACCTTGATGTCGACCTCGGCCGCACCAGTACCATCCGCGCCGATGCGATCACCTTCGCCAATGCAAGCTGGGCAAAGCAGCCTGACATGGCCAGCGCCGACCGCGTCGAGATCGACGTGCGGGTCTGGCCCCTGCTCCGCGGCAGCGTGCAGCTGCCCGAAGTGCGCCTGACCCGGCCGGACGTGCTGCTGGAAACCGCTCCGCGCAAGGGCGACCCGGGCAACTGGGATTTCCTCGGTGGCAGCACCGGCGGGACCAGTCCGCAGCTCAAACGGCTGCGCATCGACGATGGGCGCCTGCAGTTCCTCGATGCGCTGGGCCGCACTGATATCCGCGTGGACATGCGCAGCGGCCAGCCGAAACAGGCCGACGCTGCGCCACCGCTTCTGGTACAGGGCAAGGGACACTGGCAGGGCAATCCATTCACCCTGCGTGGCGGCACCGAATCACCGCTTGAGCTGACCGACAGCGACCACCCGTTCCGCATCCATCTTGATGGTCGGGCAGGCGCCACCCACGCGGTGGCCAGTGGCACGCTGACCAATCCCTTCCAGCTGCGTGTGTTCGATCTGCAGTTCGCGCTCAGCGGCCAAGACCTGGCCGACCTCTACCCGCTGCTCGGCATTGCCATTCCGCCGTCGCCCCCTTATGCGTTGAACGGCCGCCTCAAGCGCGACCACGACGTCTGGCGCTATGAGCAGTTCACCGGCAAGGTCGGCGACAGTGATCTCGGCGGCAACCTGCAGTTCGAAGTGGGCGGCGCACGGCCGCGGCTGACGGCCACGCTGGAATCCAAACGGCTGGACTTCGATGATCTGGCCGGCTTCGTCGGTGCCCCGCCAAAGACCGGCGGCGGCGAAACCGCCAACGCAGAACAGAAGGCCGAGGCCGCACGGGTGGCTGCCCGTGCACGCGTGCTGCCCGACACGCCCTACAACCTCGGCAAGCTGCGCGCGATGGATGCCGACGTGCGCTGGAAGGCCCACCGCATCAACGCCCCTTCATTGCCGCTGGACGACATGGACGCGCACCTGTTGCTGGATGACGGCGTGCTGCGACTGGACCCGCTGAACTTCGGCGTCGCCGGTGGCGACATCCGCAGCACGATCCGCATGGACGCGCGTCGCCCGCAGATCAGCACCGCGCTGAAGGCCAGCGTGCGCGGCGTGCAGCTGGGTCAATTGTTCCCGGACGCGAAACTGGCTGAACAGGCCAAGGGCGGCATCGGCGGCGAAGTGGACCTGAGCGGCCGCGGCAACTCGATCGCCGCCATGCTCGGCAGCAGCAATGGCAAGGTCGGCCTGGCGATGGGCCGTGGCCATGTCGGCAACCTGGTGATGGAACTGGCCGGCCTGGACATCACCGAGTCGCTGAAATTCCTGGTGACCGGCGACAAGCAGATTCCCCTGCGCTGCGCCTTCGCCGACTTCGGCGTGCGCGAAGGCCTGATGACCAGCCAGGCGCTGGCGGTGGACACCACCGATACGATCCTCATCGGCGAAGGCACGGTCAGCCTGCGCGACGAGACCCTGGACCTGCTGCTGAAACCGCGCCCCAAGGACAAGAGCATCCTGGTACTGCGCTCACCGTTGCACATCGCCGGCACCTTCAAGGATCCGTCATTCCGCCCGGACTTCAAGGCGTTGGGTATTCGTGGCGCCGTGGCATTGGCACTGGGCAGCATCGCGCCGCCGGCGGCATTGCTGGCGACCATCGAACTGGGGCCGGGGAAGGACGCCGACTGCGGTGGGCAGTATGCGAAGTAGGATTACAGCGTTGTTCGCGGCGCCTGCATTGATGGTGGCTTGAGGGGGACGGGTGACGCAGGCAGGACACGCCGCAAGTACGTCCCTGTAGGCTCGATGGCG
>NZ_JAOCLC010000112.1:0-9074 GCF_029845105.1 Stenotrophomonas sp. GD03654
GCGCCATCCATGGCGCGGATACCCCGCCAACCCCACCCGCCCGGCCCCAGACAGATTCCGGTCGCCGAACCACCACGGGAAGATCAAGAGAAAAGGCAGAAGCAAAGGCAACAGCAACAGCGGTTGGCTGGCGGCCTCGGCTTTGCGAGCGAAGCGACCCGCTTTTGCTCTTGTTGTTGATTTCCCGTGGTGGGTCAGCCGCAGAGATCTGTCCAAGGCCGGGTGGGGAGGCAGGGCAGGGGCGTGAGCCGCATGGATGCGGCGACCGAGCTTACATGGACGTACTTGCAGCGCCCCCTGCCCTGCCTCCCCACCCGGCCAAATCCAAGAACCCGAGCTTTCAGCGACCAACCCACCCCACCACGGAGGGGCTCCGCCGTTCGCCGATCGCCCGCCGCAGGCAGCTTTTCGCGCTGCAGCATGCCGGCAGGCAAACCTGCGCCATCATGGACACCCCGCCCCCGCCAGGACCGTGCCATGCAGCAGTACCTGCTTCTGATCTATATCGAGCCTGCCCTGCTGCAGGCCCTGCCCACCGAAGAATTCAACGCGCTGATGCGCGACTGCCTGGCCCATGCCGACAAGCTGCAGGCCGAGGGCACGCTGCTGGCGGCGCAGAAGCTGCAGCCGGTCGACACCGCGCAGACCCTGCGCGTGCGCGATGGCCACAGCCGTGTACTGGATGGCCCGTTCGCTGAAACCCGCGAACTGCTCGCCGGCTTCAACCTGATCGTCGCCCGCGACCGCGACGAAGCCATGCGCGTCGCCCGCGACTTCCCATGGGCGCGCTTCGGCAGCATCGAAGTGCGGCCGCTGGAAGACATGGACGCTGAGCGCGAACGCTGCGGCGCCCCGGCTGCCGCTATGGCAGCAGCCGTACTCTGATCTCGCGCGGGCCGACGCCTTCGTTGCCGCTGTAGTCGCGCACGCTGGCGCGCACGATGTACTCGCCCGGCGGCAGCGCCGCCGGCTGCCAGCGCCCGGTTTCCATCAGGCCATCGCGCACGGTGTTGGTGGCCAGGTAGCGGAAACGGGTGACCGCGCTGCCATGCACGGTGATGCCGCTGTCCGGTGCGTAGGCCACGCGCACCGCTTCCTTCTGCGGCGGCATGCGGTTGAACACGATGTTCCAGCGCGGCTGTTCGTAGCCCTGCAGGGGCTGTCCACCAGCATCGAGGATCTGGTAACCCACCTGGTACATGCCCAGGCGTCGACGCGGCAGGTTGTTGTCGACCTGGTCCCAGGCCTCGATCACGATCTGCACGCCGCGGCCCTGGCGCGCCACCATCACCACGCCATCGCCGCCGGCGGCCATCGGCTGGTCGTTGTCGTCCAGCAGCGCCACATCGGTGATGCGCGGTGCGAAGTGGTCGGCGTAGCCCTGGAAGCCCAGCGCCACGGCATTGGTCTCGAAACCGCCGGTACCCACGGCCAGGTGCACGTGCGCCTGGTTGTTGATGCTGCCCAGGCGGTCGCCGACGTGGATGCGCATGCCGCGGCGCACGCGCATCCGCTCCAGCTTGCCCTGCTCGTCATACAGCGCCTGCCAGCGCGCATCGTAGGGCTCATCGCGCGGGGTGCGGCCGACCCGCATGTGGATGTACTTGAGGCGGTCCACGGCCAGGCCCTCGGCCTGCTCGCCCAGGTTCCAGGCCGCCACCGGGCTGCTGATCTTGCCTTCGGCGATCGCCAGCACGGTCTGGCCCACATCACCGCGCACGTCGAAGCCGCCATGCAGGTGGTGGCGGCTCTCGCCGGTGAAGTTGCCGCGCACCTCACCCAACGTACCGACCACTTCATGCCAACCGTCCTGCGGTGCCAGCGGCCAGCGGCCGCCCGTCTTCGGCAGCGCCGCATCGGCGGCCGGGCCGACCAGTGCCGGTGCCGGCAGGTCGCCTACCGGCAGCGGCCGCAGGCGATGCAGACGGTAGCTGGCGGCGTCGGCCACCAGCACGCTGCCATCGGCATCCATCGCCAGTCCGCTGGGGCGGGCCAGGCGCGGCAGGCGACCATTGCCGACCAGCGCGATCTGGTGGCCCTGTGGCGTCACCTGCACGATGCGGCCATCAAGGTCACCCACGTACAGCACGCCGTCGTGGGTGGTGGCCAGTGACAGCGGTCTATTGATCACACCACCGGCGGCGACCACGGTGCTGACCGTGCCGTCGGCGCCTACGCGGCGCACCGCGTTGTTGAACAGGTCGGCCACCAGCAGCGCGCCCTGCGCATCAAAGGCCAACGCCACCGGCGTATCGAAGCGCGCAGCGGCGCCGGTGCCATCGGCCAGGCCCGGCCGATCGCCGCCGGCCAGGGTGCGCACCATGCCGTCGATGCCGATCACCCGGATGCGGTCATTGAAGGTATCGGCCACGTAGACCTGGCCCTGCGCATCCACGGCGATGCCCATCGGCGCATCAAAGCGTGCCTGTGCGGCGGGACCATCAGCATGGCCCTGTTCGCCACCGGCCAGGGTGGTCACCTGGCCATCGGTGCCGATACGGCGGATCGCATGGTTGCCGGTGTCGGCCACATACAGGTTGCCCTGCGCGTCGGCGGCAATGCCCGAAGGCGTATTGAAACTGGCCTGCAGTGCCGGGCCATCAACGCGCCCCTCGCCCTGCCCGGCCACCGTTTCCACGCGACCATCGGGAAGGCGGCGACGGATCCGGTTGTTGTCACCGGCATCGGTGAAATAGACGCTGCCATCGGCGCTGCGCAGCAGCGCGTACGGATCGGCGAAGCGTGCCTGCGCGGACGCGCCATCACGGTCACCCGGGTGGCCATCGCCGGCCAGCGGTTCGATCTGCGCGGTCCACGCCAACGGCGTTGGGGCCGGACCCGCCGGTTCAGCCAGCGTATGCAGCGGTGTCTCCCACCAGGTCGCAGCCAATGCCACTACTGTCGCCAACGCTACGCCTGCCGCCATCCATTGCCACCGTGCCATCGTGCTGCGCTGCCTGCCTGCTGTCTTAAGAGGCACCGACAATAGTCGCTGAACGCACGATCCGCCATGGCCAATCGTGCGGACAAACGCCAGAATTCCATCGATCGCGCTTGTTCTCGCTGGCTGCAGCGGGTTCAATGCGGTTCCCACGGATGGAGATCCTCCATGCCCCGCATCCTCCCCCTCGCCACCCTGCTGGTGGCCGCCCTGGCCAGCACATCCGCCGCCGCCTCGATCACGGTGGCGCCACAGAAGCCGTCAATCACCGCCGATGCGATGCACCAGGCCTACGCCACGCGCTGGGATGAGGCCATCCAGCAGTCACGCAGTGGCAACACGCTGGGCGCGCTGATCGCGATGGAACGGCTGATGGAAGATCCGATGCTGGATGACTTCGATGCCGAACATCGCGGCCGCGCCGCACAGGTGGCGGGCTGGACCGCGATGGTGCAGAAGAAGCCGGACCAGGCCCGCCGCTACCTGCAGCGCGCACAGGAAGCGCTGCCGGAGGATGCGCAGATCCTGCTGACCCTGATGTCGCTGGAGCTCTCCGAGAACAAGCCCGTTCCGGCTACCAGGCTTCTGGTGCAGGCGCTGAAGCATGCCGACGCGCCGCTGCCGCTTGAGCACCAGGCCATCAACTATCTGCAGTACCGCCTGCGCGACCAGCCGCAGCAGCGCATGGAGCTGCTGCAGGCTCTGTTCGACAACGGCTGGAAGAGCGGCGGCCTGGAGCCGACCGGACTGTGGCTGGCACTGGCCACGCTGCAGGCCGACAATGGCCGGGGCGACGACATCCCGGCCACGTTGGCGCGCATCACCGCCCCCGCCGAGATCATCCGGCTGCGCAGTGACAAGCGCTTCGATCGCTATGTCGACCGCAACGATGCCCGCTTCGATCCGGTGCAAGCTGCACAGAAGCACCTCGACGAACTGCGCGTGTCCGGCCTGCTGGATCGCAAGCTGGATGCACGCATGGCCGAATTCAGCAGCACGCTGCTGATGCTGGACCGCAACGAGGAAGTGCTGGCACTGACTGATGGCATGGCTGGTGCAGCTGCCGAAGGTGAGTCGCCCTCGGCGGCGGAAGCCGAATGGGTGGCGTGGCTGCTCAACAGCCGGCTTACGGCACTGCGCCGGCTGGGACGCACCGACGATGCACTGGCGGCGGCACAGCAGGCCGCCCGCATCGGCGCACTGGGCCCGGACGGCATCGAGCACCAGTTGAATGTCAGCTTCGTACTCACCTCGCTGGGCCGCATGCAGGAGGCTGCGCAGATGGCAAGCGATATCCAGGGCCTCGCCGGTTACGGCAAGGCTGCACAGGCCCTGGTGCAGTTCGCCGCCGCGCGCGAGCGGGGCGATGCCAAGGCGATGGATGCCGCGCGCGAAGTGATCCTTGCCCAGCGCAACGACGCACGCCTGTTCCATCGCGAGATGCTGCTGGACGAAGGCAACCTGGAGGGCGCAGCGGCGGTGCTGATCGAACAGCTGCGCTCGCCCGATGACCGCGGCGAGACGCTGGCCAGCCTGCAGGACATGCGTACCTATCCATCGCTGCCGGGTGACGTGAAGATCGATGCGGCCTGGCGTGCCCTCAAGCAGCGCGCGGACGTGCAGGCCGAGGTCGCCCGAGTCGGCCGCATCGAGCGCTACGAACTGGTCAGCAGCTCAACCTCGCGCTGAGCGGATTTTGTGTAGAGCCGAGCCCATGCTCGGCTGTAATTGGCGCAGCCGAGCATGGGCTCGGCTCTACAACGCCACGTGCAGGCAGCACCGTCCGCCTAACGCGCGGGCACCTCGGTACGGATGCCCATCGCTTCACGGTAGCGCGCGTACAGCGCCATCACCTTGTCCACATAGGCCAGGGTCTCGGCATAGGGCGGCACGCCCTTGTAGCGGGTGACCGCGCCGATGCCGGCGTTGTAGGCGGCAGCCGCCAGCGGCCGGTCACCGTTGTAGCGGCGCAGCAGCGCGCGCATGTAGCGGGCGCCACCATCGATCGACTGCTGCGGCGAGAACGGATCGCTCACCCCGTATTCCTGCGCGGTATCGGGCATCAGCTGCATCACGCCCTGTGCGCCCTTGCTGGACACCGCCAGCGCATCGAAGTTGCTCTCGGCATGGGCGATCGCGCGCAGCCACGCGTCATCCACGCCGGTGGCCTTGGCGGCAGCCTTGAACTGTTTGGCATGCTGGGCCAACTGCGGCTTGCCGACCTTGCCCAGGCCTTCGTGTGCAGGCTCACCCGGCGGCGTGGCCACGGTGAACTTCAGGAACACTTTCGAGCCGGGCAGGTTGCGGGTGGAATAGACCAGCGTGCCGTCCTGCTCACGCTCGTACAGCACGCCGCTGAACACGCCCATGTTGCCCCACAGGTTCGGGGCCTGGATGGCGTTGTCGTCGATCTCTTTGGCGGTGCAGCGAGAGCCCGGTTCCGGGGCGGTGGCCAGGCTGACGGTGTTGCCCTGCACACAGCGGTAGACGGTGCGCGCGGCGGCCAGCCCGGGCCACAGGCTGGGCAGCAGCAACAGCGCAAGCAGGAGAGGGTGACGGGACATGGCGGCCGGATCATCCGGCCGCGCCCGCTAATGTTGGGTGAATGGGGGTCGGGAAGGGGCACCGGGACCCGCACCGGTAGAGTCGACTGTCAGTCGACTATCGCGCGCAGCGCGGGCTTTTCCGGTGGCCCATGGAAGAGCAGTCGACTAACAGTCGACTCTACCGATTTCCGACGTTCCCTATTTCCGGCATTGCCGAGTCCCCACGTTCCCGGTCATTTCGCGGTCCTTCGACGCACCCAGTACCCCACGCCCAGCAGCACAAACCACACCGGGCTGGCGATCAACGCCTGGCGGGTGTCGGCCTGCAGGCTCAGCAGCACCAGCACGCCGGCAAAGAACACCAGGCAGGCCCAGCACATCGCAACGCCGCCGGGCATCTTGAAGATCGAGGCAGCGTGGCGCTCCGGGTAGCGACGGCGATAGGCCATGTAGGCCACCAGGATCAGCGACCAGACGAAGATGAACAGCACCGTCGCCAGCGTCGTCACCAGGGTGAAGGCGGTCACCAGGTTCGGAATCAGGTAGATCAGCAGCGTGCCACCGAGCAGGCACAGGCAGGAGAACAGCAGGCCACGGGCTGGCACGGCGGCGCGCGACAACTTCGACAGCCCGCGCGGGGCGTGACCCTCTTCGGCCAGACCGTACAGCATGCGGCTGGTGGAGAAGATGCCGCTGTTGGCCGAGGACGTGGCCGAGGTCAGCACCACGAAGTTGATCAGGCTGGCGGCGGCGGGAATGCCGGCCAGCACGAACAGCTGCACGAACGGGCTCTTGTCCGGCACCACCTGGCGCCACGGGGTGACGGCCATGATCGCGATCAGCGCCAGCACGTAGAAGATGATGATGCGCACCGGAATCGAGTTGATCGCCTTGGGCAGGTTGCGCTCGGGGTCGGCGGTTTCGGCGGCGGTGGTGCCGACCAGCTCGATGCCGACGAAGGCGAACACCGCAATCTGGAAACCGGCGAAGAAGCCGACCAGGCCCATCGGGAACATGCCGCCGTCATTCCACAGGTTCGACAGCGACGCGGTGTGGCCACTGGGCGAGGTGAAGCCCCAGGCCACCAGCCCGGCGCCGGTAATGATCAGCGCGCAGATCGCCACGATCTTGATCAGCGCGAACCAGAATTCCATCTCGCCAAACAGCTTCACCGTCACCAGGTTCAACGACAGCAGCAGCATCACGCAGGCCAGCGCCGGCTTCCAGGCTTCAAGTCCGGGGAACCAGAACTGTGCGTAGGCAGCGATCGCGATCACATCGGCGATGGCGGTGACGATCCAGCAGAACCAGTAGGTCCATCCACAGAAGAACCCAGCCCAGGGGCCGAGCAGGTCGGTGGAAAAATCGATAAAGGATTTGTACTGCAGGTTGGACAGCAGCAGCTCGCCCATCGCGCGCATCACGAAGAACAGCATCGCGCCGATGATCAGGTAGACGAAGACGATGGACGGGCCGGCCAGGCTGATGGTCTTGCCCGACCCCATGAACAGGCCGGTGCCGATGGCACCGCCGATGGCGATCAGCTGCAGATGGCGGTTGGACAGGCTGCGGCGCAGGTGCTCGGGGGGCGTTGCGGGCTCGGTCATGGGCGTGGGAAAAGGCGGGCGAAGCGTCCGACGGTAGTCCTCTACTGCCCCGAGCGCCAGCGCCGGACGGCCCGATCACGTCAAACCTGGCCTCTTTCATCACAATGTGACCCAATACCGGATTCGTCCCATTCCACCCGGCCCGGCGCCATGCTCAGATAGCCGCATCTGCCCAAGGACCGGCCCCGCCCATGCTCCCTGCCCTGCCCGCCCCGCTGGAGCTCCGGCCATGAGCCGGCTGCGCGTGATCATCGGCGGTACCGCGCTGGCGCTGCTGGCTGCTGCGGTGCCGATCGCGGTCATGGCCTACGCCACCTGGGACCGCGCGATCAGCGTCGAACAACAACGGCTGCACGACATCGCCCTGCGCACCCTGCGCCGTTCCGATCTGTCCTACCACGAGGCGCTGGCCGCGCTGAAATCGGCCGAGGCCAGCACCACCTCGGGCTGCGACGACGAGCACATCCGGCGCATGCAGACGCTGGTGATGACCACGCCGTCGGCCGACCAGATGGGTTACTTCGAAGGCGGCAAGCTGCGCTGCACCTCATGGGGCCCGTTCCGCTCCGACGTGAACCAGCCCAGGGCCGACCATGTGACCAGTGACGGCGCCGGCATTGCGGTGGACGTGCGTCCCGAAGCCAGTGGCCGACGCCAGGTCCTGTCGATCCTGTATGGCAACTACGACGTGCTGGTCGATCCGCGCCGCTTCGTCGATGTCATCGTGGATCCGCATGTCCGCCTGGCGCTGGCCAGCCCGGATGGGCGCCTGCTGGCCAAACAGAACGGCATGGACCCGGCGCTGCTGGAGACCCTGCTGCGCAATCCCGGCGAAGGGCTGGACCAGAACACGCTCTACGCCACCGCCCGCAACCAGGAATGGCTGGCGATCGCCACCACGCCACGCACCGCGCTGGCCGCCACCTTCCGCCAGCAGGCCTGGCTGTTCGTGCCGCTGGGCCTCCTGCTGGCGGCCGCCGGCGCCGGGCTGGTGATCTGGCTGTCGCGGCGGCGCCTGTCACTGCGTGGCGAGCTGGCCACCGCCATTCGTCGCCGCGAGCTGTACCTGCATTACCAGCCGATCATCGAACTGGACACCGGCATCTGCGTTGGCGCCGAGGCCTTGATCCGATGGCAGCGCCCGGACGGCACCCAGGTGCGGCCGGACCTGTTCATTCCACTGGCCGAAGAGGCCGGCATGATCGCCGCGGTCACCGACCTGGTGATCGAGAACGTGGTGCGCGACATGCGCGAGCTGCTGGTGGCCGACCGCAGCGCACATATCGCGATCAATCTGGCCGCCGAGGACATCAGCAGCGGCCGTGCCTTGCAGATGATCTCCAAGCACATGGCCGGCAGCGGCATCCTGCCGCAGCAGATCTGGATGGAGGCCACCGAGCGCGGCTTCCTCGATCTGGATCGCGCCCGCACGATGCTGGCGCAGGCACGGCGTGCGGGTCACAGCGTGGCCATCGACGATTTCGGCGTGGGCTTCTCCAGCCTGCAGTACCTGGAACAGCTGCCACTGGATGCGCTGAAGATCGACAAATCGTTCATCGATGCGATCGGCACCGAGAGCGCGACGAGCCCGGTGACACCGCACATCATCGACATGGCCAAGGAACTGGGCCTGTGGGTGGTGGCCGAGGGCGTGGAGACCGAGGCGCAGCTGGCCTACCTGCACAGCCGGCACGTGGAGTTCGGGCAGGGCTGGCTGTTTTCGCGCCCACTGCCCCGTGATGAGTTCGTGGCGTTCCACCACAAGCGGCAGCAGCGATACGGCGCGGCGCGGGAGCACATGCAGAATCCGCGCAGCGTGCCGATCGAGCGTGAGGGAGTGGAGTAGGACGGCGAACGGCGGGGCCCCTCGTGGTGGGACGCGTACTGCTATCCCAGGGTTGGCCGGGACGGTCGGGTTCCGGCGGCGTCCCGCCATGGAATCAACGGAAGAAGGCAAAAGCAAAGACAAACGCGGGTCGC
>NZ_JAOCLC010000113.1:0-9010 GCF_029845105.1 Stenotrophomonas sp. GD03654
ACCCACGGAATGCCCGCTGTTGCTGTTGCTTCGGCTATTGCCGTTGCCGTTGCATCTGCGGGTGCCGGGCGGCAGCCCGGCCCAAGCCCCCCACCCACGCAGGTAGAATGCACACATGGCTCTCTCCCTGCTCAAGTCCCTCAAGCCGGTCGCTGGCCGCGCCCTGCAGATCGCCCTGAACCGCGCGCTGGCGCTGGATCCGGATACCCGCCATGCACTGGCCAGCCTCGACGGCCGGCATATCGACCTGACCCTGGAAGCGCCGTCGCTGGCCATGCGCATCAGCGTCGACGGCGACCAGCTGCGGGTCGGCCCGGTGGATGCGCAGGAAGCCGACCTGGCCGTGCGCAGCAGCCTGGCCGGCGTGCTCGCGCAGCTGCCGCTGCTGGCCAACGCACGGCGCGGTGACAACAACGGCAAGGGCCGCGTGCGCGTGGCCGGCGATGCCGAACTGGCGCGCCGCCTGCAGCAGCTGGCCAAGGGCTTCGATCCCGACTGGCAGCAACCGTTCGTCAGCGTGTTCGGCGAGGTACTGGGCGTGCAGGTCGCCAATACCCTGCGCAGTGCCCTGCAGCACGCGCGCCAGGGCGCGGTCGACCTGGCCCACAGCGCCGCCGAGTTCCTCACCGAGGAATCGCGTGATGTAGTGCCGCGCGCTGAACTGGATGCCTTCCACGACGACGTGGACGTGCTGCGTGATGACGTCGAGCGGCTCGGTGCACGCGTGCAGCGCCTGCGGGGTGCCGCATGAAGGCGGTGCTGCGGGCAAGCCGCATCGGCCGGGTGATCCTGCGTTACCGTCTCGACGACCTGCTGCAGGGCACACCGGCCGAACGCTGGCTGCGCCTGGCCAAGCCGTTCGTGCCGCGCGCCTCGGCCGACATCGCCGCACAGTCGCGCGGTGCGCGCCTGCGCCTGGCGCTGCAGGATCTCGGCCCGATCTTCGTCAAGTTCGGCCAGATCCTGTCCACCCGCCGCGACCTGGTGCCGCCGGATGTGGCCAATGAGCTGACCCTGCTGCAGGACAGGGTCAAGCCGTTCGATGGCGAGACCGCGCGCCGCATCGTCGAGGAAGCACTTGGCCTGCCGGTCAGCGAGGCGTTCGCCAGCTTCGATACCGAACCGCTGGCCTCGGCTTCGATCGCGCAGGTGCATGCGGCCACGCTGGCCGATGGCCGCCAGGTCGTGGTCAAGGTGTTGCGCCCGGGCATCGAGAAGCAGATCGATGCCGACATCGCGTTGCTCAATTCGCTGGCCGCCCTGGTCGAGCGCACCCATCCGCGCGCCGACAAGATCCGTCCGCGCGAAGTGGTGGCCGAGGTCGAAAACACCCTGGCCGCCGAGCTGGACCTGCAGCGCGAAGGCGCCAATGCCAGCGTGCTGCGCCGCTTCTGGCAAAACTCCGACGACCTGTACGTGCCGGAAGTGATCTGGAGCCACACCGCCGAGCGCGCGCTGACCCTGGAGCGGGTGTGGGGCATTCCGTCCGATGACATCGCTGCACTGGACAAGGCCGGCATCGACCGCAAGGCGCTGGCCGCCAAGGGCGTGCGGGTGTTCTACACCCAGGTGTTCCGCGACAACTTCTTCCATGCCGATGCGCACGCCGGCAACATCTGGGTCGACACCGATCCGTCGCGTCGCGCCAACCCGCGCTTCATCGCGCTGGACTTCGGCATCATGGGTCAGCTGTCGCAGGAAGATCAGTACTACCTGGCCGAGAACTTCATGGCCATCTTCAACCGCGACTACCGCCGCATCGCTGAACTGCATGTGCAGGCGCGCTGGATGCCGGACAACGTGCGCATCGACGATCTGGAAGCGGCCGTGCGTTCGGTGTGCGAGCCGTACTTCACTCGCCCGCTGTCGCAGATCTCGCTGGCCGAAGTGCTGATGAAGCTGTTCCGCGTGGCCCAGCGTTACCAGCTGACCCTGCAGCCGCAGCTGATCCTGCTGCAGAAGACCCTGCTGAACATCGAAGGCGTCGGCCGCCAGCTCGATCCGCAGATCGACATCTGGGCGGTGGCCAAGCCGGTGCTGGCGAAGATCCTGCGCGAGCGTTACAGCCCGCGCCGGGTCGTGCGCGAGATCGGCAAGCGCCTGCCGGAAATCATGACCCACGCGCCGGACATGCCGCGCCTGGTGCACGCCTGGCTGACCCAGCAGGTGGAAGGCCGCCACGAACTGTCGATGCGTTCGCGCGACCTGGCCGCACTGGATGCCAGCGTGCAGCGCCTGCAGACGCGCGCGGTGGGTGCCATCACCGGTGTCGGCCTGCTGGCCATCGCCGCACTGATGTATGTGCTGCAGCCGCCGGGCTGGTACTGGGGCGATGTGCCGGCGTGGAGCTGGCTGTCCGGTGCGGTCGGCGCAGTGGCGCTGCTGCGCGCGTGGTGGAAGTAGGCCCCATGCTGCAGGCACTCAAGGAGAAACTGGCCCGCTTCGGCGCCGACAACGACGCCCGCGAAAGCGCGCGTGGCCGCCGCATGCTCAACATCACGCCGGAGACGGGGGAATTCCTGTCCGTGCTGGTCCGCTTCGGCGCTGCGCGCCGGGTGCTGGAGATCGGCACCTCCAACGGCTATTCGACGCTGTGGCTGGCCGAGGCTGCCGCCGCCATCGACGGCCACGTGACCACGCTGGAATACGCCGAGGACAAGGCGGCGATGGCGCGTGGCACCTTCGCGCGCAGCGGCCTGGCCGATCGCATCACGCTGGTCCACGACGATGCCGGGCCATGGCTGGCACAGGCCGCCGATGCCAGCATTGACCTGCTGTTCCTCGACTCGGACCGCGGGCAATACGCCGGCTGGTGGCCGCAGCTGCGCCGCGTGCTGCGCCCGGGGGGCCTGCTGGTGGTGGACAACGCCACCTCGCATGCGGAAGAGATGGAACCGCTGCGTGTGCTGCTGGACGCTGATCCGGACTTCAGCACCAGCCTGGTGCCGGTGGGCAATGGCGAGCTGTTGGCCGTACGCAGCGCCTGACCGCTCTACATCGGTAGGTGCCAACCTTGGTTGGCACGCTGTTGCCGGTCGCGCAGAGCAGCCGAGCATGGGCTCGGCTCTACAGTAAGCAGGCCCTTATAATCCCGCGGTGAGCACCGAACCCGATACCCTCGCCGCGGTCGAGACCGACACCGCGCCCCTGCAGCTGCTGCACCTGGATGAGCGCCTTGCCGTGGTCAACAAGCCTGCCGGGCTGATGGTCCACGACAGCAAGCTGGCCCGTGGCGAAGACGACTTCCTGGCCGACCGCCTGCGCGAGCAGCTGGGCCGACCGATCTTCCTCGTGCATCGCCTGGACCGGGCGACCAGCGGCTGCCTGCTGCTGGCGTTCGACCGCGAGACCGCCAGCGCGCTGGGCAAGGCGCTGATGGGCGGCGAAGTGCTGAAGGACTACCTGACCGTCTGCCGTGGCTGGCCGGCCGAACTCGCCTGGCAGGTCGACCATGATCTGGATGGCGGCCCGGGCAAGCCGGTGAAGAAGCCGGCGGTCACCGACTTCCAGCGCCTGGCCACCGGCGAGCTGTCGGTGCCGGTCGGTGAATTCACCAGCTCGCGTTACGCGCTGCTGCGCTGCCAGCCCCAGACCGGGCGCTTCCGGCAGATCCGCCGGCACCTGAAGCATCTTTCGCATCACATGATCGGCGACACCAGCCACGGTGATGGCCGCCACAACCGCATCTTCCGCATGCAGGGCGTGCACCGCATGCTGCTGCATGCCGAGCGCCTGCGCTTCCCGCATCCCGATGGTGGCATGGTGGATGTACGTGCGCCGCTGGACCGCGAGTTCCAGAAGGCGCTGGACCTGTTCGGCTGGCACCAGGACCTGTAGAGCCGAGCCCACGCTCGGCTGCGCTTCACGGCGCTGCGCGCCGCCGCCCGAGCATGGGCTCGGGCGCTACGGAAATCCCGGTCACTTCTTTTCCGGCTCGTTGACGATCGCTTCCAGGTCCTTCTGCAGGTCCGCGAACAGCGGCTGCATGCGCGCCTGGATGGCCACCATCACGTTCTGCATCAGGGCCGGGGTCTTGTCCAGCAGGCTCTGGCCGGCCGCGCTCTCGTAGAACTCGGCCATCGCCAGCACGTCTTCCTTGCTGAAGGTCTTCTTGTACAGGTCCACGTACATCGGCCGCAGCTGCTGCCACGACAGGGCCTGGCGCAGGGTCTGGCTGGTCCGCGCCTGGATCCGCTTCATCTGTTCCTGCTGCTGGGCATTGAGCTGGCGCTGTGCGGCCACCTGCTGGAACTGCTGCTGCTGCATCGCCTCGATCTGCGGCAGCATGGTGTCGATCATGCTCTGCGCCCGCGACGCGGACAGCAGGCGGTTGATGTCGCCATCGGTCGGTGGCGCGGCCAGGGCCGGAACGCTGGCTACGGCCAGCGCCAGCAGCAGGGCGGCGCGGCGCAGCAGGGGCGGCAGGGCGGGTACGAAGCGGGTCATGCGGGCTTCCTGCGGTACATGGGACGGCCAGCATACCCGCAGCCAAGGCGAAGGCGGCGTGTTCGGTACCTGATCGGCGGCATACGGTGCGCGATGCCGCACTCCGGCACGTGGCTGCCGCTACAATGCGCGGATGGGCAGTGGACCGGTCACCATCAGCGCGCAACTTGAAATCCCCGACGGCGAGATCGTCGAGCGGTTCGTGCGTGCCAGTGGTGCCGGTGGCCAGAACGTCAACAAGGTCTCCACCGCGGTGGAACTACGTTTCGACGTGGCCAACTCGCCCTCGTTGCCCGAACCGTTGCGCGCGCGCCTGCTGGCGCGGCGTGACCGGCGCATGACCGGCGAAGGCGTGCTGGTCATCGACGCGCAACGTTTCCGGACCCAGGATCGCAATCGCGAGGATGCGCGCGATCGGCTGGCGGCCTTCATCCAGGCCGGGCTGAGCGTGCCCAAACCGCGTAAGGCCACCAAGCCGACCCTCGGGTCGAAACTGCGTCGTCTGGACGCCAAACGCGGGCGCGCGCAGATCAAGCGCGGGCGCTCATCACGTGACTGGGAGTGATTGCTTGAACAACCCGACTTCGTTGCTGCCGGCCGTGCCGCCGCAGATGCCGCAGGTCAAACCCAACGCCTTCCTGCGCTGGCTGGCGCGCTGCACCCTGCGCATGGGCGGCTGGAAGGTGACCGGTACCCTGCCTGACATCCCCAGGCTGGTCTTCATCATCGCCCCGCATTCGTCCAACTGGGATGGCCTGTGGGGCATGGCGGCCAAGATCGCGCTGGGCATGAAGGTCAAGGTGCTGGGCAAGGCATCGCTGTTCTGGTGGCCGCTGGGCCCGCTGCTGCACAAGCTGGGCGTGATCCCGCTCGATCGCAGTTCGCCGCAGGGCACGGTGGGGCAGGCGGTGGACCTGCTGCGCAACAACGAGAAGATGTGGTTCGCGATCACGCCCGAGGGCACCCGCAAGGCGGTGAAGGACTGGAAGGCCGGCTTCCTGAAGATCGCCCGGATGGCCGACGTACCGATCCTGGCCGCGTATTTCCACTACCCGGAAAAGACCATCGGCATCGGCCCGCTGTTCACGCCCAGCGGCGATGACGCCGCCGACATGGCCGCCATCCGCGAGTTCTACCGGCCCTGGATCGGCAAGACCCGCGGTACGGTTTGAGCCTGCCACAGGCCGCCGCATAGACGCCACGTCCGGCACATGCCGGGCGAGCGCGACAGGAGTAGGGTGGAGGGCTGGTATCCCGTACCGTCTGCCCAAGGAGTGTTTTACATGTCGCGTACCGTAGTCCTGGCCGCCGCCATCAGCCTGGCGCTGGCGGCCTGTTCCGGCAAGGAGTCCACCCCCGTGTCCGATGCCCAGAAAGCCCCGGCCCAGCAGCCAGCCGAAGCCTCCACCAATCCGCTGCTGAGCGCCAGCACGCTGCCGTTCCAGGCGCCGCAGTTCGACAAGATCAAGGACAGCGACTACCTGCCGGCGTTCGAGGAAGGCATGCGCCAGCACCTGGCCGACGTGCGCAAGATCGCCGACAGCAGCGAACCGGCCACCTTCGACAACACCATCGTGGCGATGGAGCGCAGCGGCGAGACCCTGAACCGCGTGTCGCGCATCTTCTTCGGCCTGGTCCAGGCCGATACCAACGATGCACGCCAGAAGATCCAGGAAGAAGTGGCGCCGAAGCTGGCCGCGCACCAGGACGAGATCAATCTCGATCCGAAGCTGTTCGCGCGCGTGAAGTCGCTGTACGACCAGCGTGACACGCTGGAACTGGATCCGGTGCAGAAGCGCCTGGTCGAGCATTACTACGACGGCCTGGTGCGCGCTGGCGCGCAGCTGTCCGACGCCGACAAGGCGAGCCTGCGCAAGCTCAACGTGGAAGAAACCACCCTTTCCACCCAGTTCCACACCCGCCTGGTGGCCGCCACCGCCGCAGCGGCCGTCGTGGTCGACGACAAGGCCAAGCTGGCTGGCCTGGACGAGAATGCGATCAACAACGCTGCCAACGCCGCCAAGGAGCGCAAGCTGGATGGCAAGTTCCTGCTGCCGTTGCAGAACACCACCCAGCAGCCGGTGCTCGGCTCGCTGAGTGACCGCGACCAGCGCGCCGCCGTGCTGAAGGCTTCGGAAACCCGCGCCGAGCGCGGCGATGCCAACGATACCCGGCAGACCGTACAGCGCCTGGCCCAGCTGCGCGCGCAGAAGGCCAAGCTGCTCGGCTTTGACACCTTCGCCGACTACCAGCTGGGCGACCAGATGGCCAAGACCCCGGCCGCCGCGCTCAAGCTGCTGACCGACACCGTGCCGGCCGCCACCGCCAAGGCCCGCGCCGAAGCCGGCGAGATCCAGAAGGTGATCGACGCGCAGAAGGGTGGGTTCCAGGTCGCCGCCTCGGATTGGGACTTCTATGCCGAGCAGGTGCGCAAGGCCAAGTACGATCTGGACGAGTCGCAGATCAAGCCGTACTTCGAACTGGACAACGTGCTGCAGAACGGCGTCTTCTACGCCGCCACCCAGCTGTACGGCATCACCTTCAAGCCGCGCACCGACATTCCGACCTACAACCCGGACATGAAGGTGTACGAAGTGTTCGACAAGGACGGCACCTCGCTGGCCCTGTTCTACACCGACTACTTCAAGCGTGACAGCAAGTCCGGTGGCGCCTGGATGGACGTGTTCGTCGAACAGGATGGCCTGACCGGTGCCAAGCCGGTGGTCTACAACGTCTGCAACTTCACCAAGCCGGCCGCCGGCCAGCCTGCGCTGATCAGCTTCGACGACGTCACCACCATGTTCCATGAGTTCGGCCACGCACTGCATGGCATGTTCTCGAACGTGAAGTACCCGTCGATCGCCGGTACGGCCACCTCGCGTGATTTCGTCGAGTTCCCGTCGCAGTTCAACGAACACTGGGCGCTGGACCCGAAGGTGTTCGCCAACTACGCCAAGCACTACAAGACCGGCGAAGCGATGCCGCAGGAACTGGTCGACAAGATCCTCAAGGCACGCAGCTTCAACCAGGGCTACGCGACCACCGAGTACCTGTCGGCCGCACTGCTGGACCTGGCCTGGCACACGCAGAAGGCCGACGCGCCGCTGCAGGATGTCGGCGCCTTTGAAGCCAGCGCGCTGAAGAAGTTCAAGGTCGACCTGCCGCAGGTGCCGCCGCGTTACCGCACCACCTACTTCGACCACATCTGGGGTGGTGGTTACTCGGCTGGCTACTACGCCTACTTCTGGGCGGAAGTGCTCGACCATGACGCCTACCAGTGGTTCACCGAACACGGTGGCCTGACCGCGGCCAACGGCCAGGAATTCCGCGACAAGATCCTCTCGCGCGGCAACAGCGTGGAGCTGTCGACCCTGTACCGCGATTTCCGCGGCAAGGACCCGTCGGTGGAACCGCTGCTGAAGTTCCGCGGGCTGAAATAAGAAACAGAAAACGGCGGGGGAAACCCCGCCGTTTTTCTTTGTGTAGAGCCGAGCCCATGCTCGGCTGATGTTTCCTGGAAAGGCAGCCGAGCATGGGCTCGGCTCTACAAAGGCGGAAAAGCCAGTCGAGCATGGCTCGACGCTACACAAGCGCTTTACGTCCCCACATGCACCCGGTTCGCCTGCTCGGCCAGCCCCAGGTAATCCAGCGCGATATCCAGCGCCAGCACATAGCTCTGCGCGCCATACCCGGCGGCGATGCCCAGGCGCTGGCCGACACCGGCCGGCAGGCACGGCTCGGCCACCGCGCCGTCGTCATGCACTTCCACGTAGGCGTTGTGCAGGTAGGGCAGCAGCCGCTGCAGGCGCAGGCTGTTGGCACACGCACCCGGGTCAAGCAGCGTCACCTCGCCACGGCTGTGGTCGGCCACGCGCAGGGCATCCAGCAGTTCCTGTTCCGAGCCGCAGGCGCGGATCGCCACGCTGGTGCCGGCGTCGATCGCGCGATGCACCAGTGACTTCAGTACCGGCGCCGGCAGTGGCATCGCCGTGCGGATCAATGCACCGGCGGCTTCCGGGCCACGGATGATGAAGATCGACATGGCTCAGCCCTCCTGCGCCAGGCGGCGGCCAACGATGGCCAGCGACAAGGGATAACCGGCCTGCTGGCTGCGCTGGTCCACCACCACTGCTGCGGGGCCATGCTGCAGGCGCAGGCGTGCCTCGAGGCCGGGTTCGCTGGGCGCCTGCAGCTCGATGTACTGCGCCGGCAGCCGTTCCAGCGCCGCCTGCAGCGCGCCACCTTCGGCCTGCCATTGCGCCTCGTCGGCGGCACCAACATCCAGCAGTACCCAGTCGGCCGAGCGCGCCTGCGGCTGGCACAGGCACTGGCGTACCTCGGACAGGCTGGCGCAGTCGCTGCACAGCACGCGATGGCCGCTCAACTGCGCCGGCAGCTGCGGGCGCGGCGCCGACGGAGACGCGTGGCGGATCACCAGGAGGGTCATACAACACCTTGCGGAATGCGCCCTGTGGCGCGGTGGGCACACGATGCGCGTGCTGCCCGTAAAGGTGCGATGCCCGCGGCCGGGCCGGGGCGTAAAACCTGCGTAACCCGTTTTGTA
>NZ_JAOCLC010000114.1:0-8587 GCF_029845105.1 Stenotrophomonas sp. GD03654
GATTTCCTTCACGAGCACGTTGAAGGATTCCGGCATGCCCGCGACCATCTCGTGCTCACCGTCGACGATGTTCTTGTACATCTGGTTGCGGCCCTGCACGTCATCGGACTTCACCGTCAGCATTTCCTGCAGGGTGTAGGCCGCGCCGTAGGCTTCCAGCGCCCAGACTTCCATTTCACCGAAGCGCTGGCCGCCGAACTGCGCCTTGCCGCCCAGCGGCTGCTGGGTGACGAGCGAGTACGGACCGGTCGAACGGGCGTGCATCTTGTCGTCGACCAGGTGGTTCAGCTTCAGGTAGTGCATGTAACCCACGGTGGTGTGGCGATCGAACGCTTCACCGGTGCGGCCGTCGTACAGCTGGGTCTGGCCACTGCTCGGCAGGTCGGCCAGTTCCAGCATGCGCTTGATTTCCGCTTCGGTAGCGCCGTCGAACACCGGGGTGGCCATCGGCACGCCGTCGGTGAGGTTACGGGCCAGACGCAGCAGTTCCTCGTCGCTGAACTGCGACAGGTCGACACGGTTGGCCACGTTGGTGTCGTCGTGGTTGTAGATGTCGTCCAGGAACTTGCGCAGGTCGGCAACCGCCGCCTGGGCTTCCATCATCGCCTGGATCTTGCGGCCCAGGCCCTTGGCGGCCCAGCCCAGATGCACTTCCAGGATCTGGCCGATGTTCATACGCGACGGCACGCCCAGCGGATTCAGCACGATGTCCACGGTTTCGCCCGAGGCCATGTACGGCATGTCCTCGACCGGCACCACGTTGGAGACCACACCCTTGTTGCCGTGGCGGCCTGCCATCTTGTCGCCCGGCTGGATGCGGCGCTTCACGGCCAGGAACACCTTGACCATCTTCAGCACGCCCGGGGCGAGGTCGTCACCGGCGGTGATCTTGCCGCGCTTGTCGGCGAAGCGACGCTCGAATTCCTTCTCGTGCGCCTGGATCTGCTTCTGCGCGCGCTCGATGGCTTCCGAAGCGTCTTCGTCCTTCATGCGCAGGGCGAACCAGTCAGCCTTCTTCAGGCCGTCCAGGAAGGCGTCGCTGATCACGTCACCCTTCTTCAGGCCAGCGCCACCGTTGACCACCTTGCCCACGATCTGCGAACGCAGACGCATGTAGATGGCGGCTTCCAGGATGCGGAACTGGTCGTCGAAGTCCTTCTTGACGCGCTTGATTTCAGACTCTTCGATCTGGCGGGCGCGCTTGTCCTTCTCGATGCCGTCGCGGGTGAAGACCTGCACGTCGATGACGGTGCCGTCCATGCCCGGCGGAACGCGCAGCGAGCTGTCCTTAACGTCCGAAGCCTTCTCGCCGAAGATCGCGCGCAGCAGCTTCTCTTCCGGGGTCAGCTGGCTTTCGCCCTTCGGGGTGACCTTGCCGACCATGATGTCGCCGGCGCGGACTTCGGCACCGATGTACACCACGCCGCTCTCGTCCAGGCGGTTCAGCGCCTGCTCGGAGACGTTCGGGATGTCGGCGGAGATTTCCTCCGGCCCCAGCTTGGTGTCACGCGCGACGCAGGTCAGCTCTTCGATGTGGATCGTGGTGTAACGATCCTCTTCCACCACGCGCTCGGAGAGCAGGATGGAGTCTTCGAAGTTGTAGCCGTTCCACGGCATGAACGCGATCAGCATGTTCTGGCCCAGGGCCAGTTCGCCGATGTCGGTGGACGGACCGTCGGCCAGCACGTCGCCGCGGGCGATGACGTCACCCACCTGGACCAGCGGACGCTGGTTGATGCAGGTGTTCTGGTTCGAACGGGTGTACTTGACCAGGTTGTAGATGTCCACGCCTGCGTCGGTGGCGCCAACGATCTCTTCCTCGTTGACCTTGACCACGATGCGGGCAGCGTCGATCTGCACGATCTCGCCACCACGACGGGCGTTCACGGTCACACCGGAGTCACGCGCCACGGCGCGCTCGATACCGGTACCCACCAGCGGCTTCTGCGCACGCAGGGTCGGCACGGCCTGACGCTGCATGTTGGCGCCCATCAGTGCGCGGTTCGCGTCATCGTGCTCCAGGAACGGAACCAGTGCGGCCGCGATCGACACGGTCTGCATCGGCGAGACGTCCATGAAGTGGACTTCCGCCGGCGGCTTCAGCAGCGATTCGCCCTGGAAGCGGCACGGAACGAACTGCTCGGTCAGCACGCTGTCGGCATTGGTCAGGGCGTTGGCCTGCGCAATGACGTACTCGTTTTCTTCGATCGCCGACAGGAACTCGACTTCGTCATAGACCTTGCCGTCCACGACCTTGCGGTACGGGGTCTCGAGGAAACCGTACTGGTTGGTGCGGGCGTACACGGCCAGCGAGTTGATCAGGCCGATGTTCGGGCCTTCCGGGGTTTCGATGGTGCAGACGCGGCCGTAATGGGTCGGGTGCACGTCGCGCACTTCGAAGCCGGCGCGCTCACGGGTCAGACCGCCCGGGCCCAGGGCCGAGACGCGACGCTTGTGGGTCACTTCCGACAGCGGGTTGTTCTGGTCCATGAACTGCGACAGCTGCGAGGAGCCGAAGAACTCCTTGATGGCAGCGGCGACCGGCTTGGCGTTGATCAGTTCCTGCGGGGTCAGGCCTTCCGACTCGGCCATCGACAGGCGCTCCTTGACCGCGCGCTCGACGCGGACCAGGCCCACGCGGAACACGTTCTCGGCCATTTCACCGACCGAACGCACGCGACGGTTGCCCAGGTGGTCGATATCGTCGACCACGCCGCGACCGTTGCGGATCTCGGTCAGGACCTTGATCACGTCCAGGATGTCGGAGCTGTCGCCATGGGCGGCGACCAGGCGCTTGGACTCTTCGTCGTTGCGCTCACCGTAGTACTTGCGGTCGTACAGCACGGCTTCGCCGGTGGTTTCCTTGCGGCCCACGCGACGGTTGAACTTCATGCGGCCGACCGCGGACAGGTCGTAGCGCTCGAAGGTGAAGAACAGGTTGTGGAACAGGTTCTGCGCGGCGTCCTTGGTCGGCGGCTCGCCCGGACGCATCATGCGGTAGATCTCGACCAGGGCTTCCAGCTGGGTCTTGGTCGGGTCGATGCGCAGGGTGTTGGACAGGTACGGGCCACGATCCAGATCGTTCACCCACAGGGTGCCCACGGCATCCACACCGGCCTTGCGGAAGGCCTGCAGCTGCTCGTCGGTGATCTCGTCATTGGCCTGGGCCAGCAGTTCGCCGGTCGAGGCGTCGACCACGTCGTGCGACAGGATGCGGCCGACGATGTAGTCGTCCGGCACGGCCAGGGCGGCGATGCCCGAGGCTTCCAGCTGCTTGATGTGGCGCGCGGTGATGCGCTTGCCGGCTTCCACGATGACCTTGTCGCCGTCGGCGAGGTCGAAGCCCAGGGTTTCGCCACGCAGGCGCTCCGGCACCAGCTCCAGCTGGACGCCTTCATCCGGGTTGATGTGGAAGGTGTTGATCTCGAAGAACTCGGCCAGCATCTCTTCGTTGCTGTAGCCAAGCGCGCGCAGCAGGATCGACACCGGCAGCTTGCGGCGGCGGTCGATACGGGTGAACAGCGCGTCCTTCGGGTCGAACTCGAAGTCCAGCCAGGAACCGCGGTAAGGAATGATGCGGGCGCTGTACAGCAGCTTGCCCGAGCTGTGGGTCTTGCCACGGTCGTGGTCGAAGAACACACCCGGCGAGCGGTGCAGCTGCGAGACGATGACGCGCTCGGTGCCGTTGACGATGAAGGTGCCGTTCTCGGTCATCAGCGGGATTTCGCCCAGATAGACCTCCTGCTCCTTCACGTACTTGATGGCCTTGGTCGACGACTCACGGTCGTAGATCACCAGGCGCACGGTCACGCGCAGCGGGGCGCCGTAGCTCATGCCACGCTGGCGGCACTCACGCTCGTCGAAGACCGGTTCGCCCAGCTTGTAGCCGACGTATTCCAGGGCAGCGTTGCCGCTGTAGCTGGCGATCGGGAAGACCGACTTCAGCGCAGCGTGCAGGCCGTGGTCCGTGCGCTTGGCCGGATCGACGTTTTCCTGCAGGAATTCACGATAGGAATCCACCTGGATGGCGAGCAGGAACGGCACTTCGAGAATCGAGCGCTGCTTGCCGAAATCCTTGCGGATACGCTTTTTTTCGGTGAACGAATAGGACGTCATGAGGTCTTCCACCTTGTTGTGCGGATCGTGCGCCCACGATCCGAAGGGAACTTGAAATTGTCAGTTGGAAGTCGCTGGTATTGCCGGCACCAGCACGCCTTCTCCCGCTACTTCCAACTGCCAACTCGTCTGCTACCACGCCCCTGCTGCCGCGCGCTGCGCTGGCCGGCCGGGGTTTGACTGCAGCCCGTGTTGGGCTTTTTGCCTGCTTTTGAAACGGTAGAGTCGACTGTTAGTCGACTTCCTTCACAGCAGTCGACTAACAGTCGACTCTACAACACCGCAACAACGACCAAAGGCCGGGGGCTTACGCCCCCAGCCTTGGCTGCATCGCCGCGAATCGGTGACGATGCAAGGTAACTGCTTACTTGACTTCGACAGTCGCGCCAGCAGCTTCCAGGTCCTTCTTCATCTTCTCGGCGTCGTCCTTCGAAGCGCCTTCCTTCAGGACGCCACCGGCTTCGGCCAGGTCCTTCGCTTCCTTCAGGCCCAGGCCGGTGATGGCGCGGACGGCCTTGATGACTTCGACCTTCTTGTCGCCGGCCGACTTCAGGGTGACGGTGAACTCGGTCTGCTCTTCAACAGCAGCGGCCGGGCCAGCGGCAGCAGCCACGGCAACCGGAGCAGCGGCGGAGACGCCGAACTTCTCTTCGATGGCCTTGACCAGCTCCATCACTTCCATCAGGGACTTCTCGGCGATGGCGTCGACGATCTGTTCGTTGGTAAGGGACATGATTAATACCTTTGGATGATTTTCTGGGTTGAGGTTCCGTCAGGAACCACGGTAAGTCGAAACTCAGGCGGTCTCGGCGGCCGGCTCGGCAGCGTCGGCGGCAACATCGCCACCACCCTGCTTCTCGCCAACGGCCTTGATGGCGCGGGCAAACATCGTGACCGGCTCGGTCAGGACGCGGGCCAGCATGGCCAGGGCCTGGTCGCGGGTCGGCAGCGAGGCCAGCACTTCGACGTGGCTTGCCGGGAACACTTCGCCACCGATGGCGACGACCTTAGCCTTCAGCTTGTCGTTGCCCTTGGCGGCTTCCTTGATCAGGCGACCGGCAGCGCCGGGCTCCTCGAGCGAGAACGCGTACAGCAGCGGACCAACCATCTGGTCCTGGGCGACTGCGAACTCGGTGCCTTCAACGGCGCGCGAAGCCAGGGTGTTCTTGACAACCTTCAAGAAAACACCGGTTTCACGAGCCTGCTTGCGCATCGCGGTCATCTGGGCGACCGTGGTGCCAGCGTATTCGGCTGCGATCAAGGAGTGGGCCTTGGCGGCGACGTCTGCCAGCTCGGCGACTACTTCTTGCTTCTGGGACAGATTGAGAGCCATTGCACTCCTCCTATTGAACTCCGCTTACGGCTCCTGCCGTGTGCGGTCCTGTGCAGCATCCGTCCTGGACGCCGGGAACATCGGGATGATGTTCCGGGGGTGGGCCGTTCTAGACCTGGAGTGGGCCAACCTGGGAAACCCAGACGTGCGTGAACCAGAAAAACTCCAGAAGGGCACCATCTACGCAGGGTGATTCCGGGGAATCGATTAAGCGCTCATGACTGCTCCGGCGGCGACTCCTTGCCAGATCGAGCCTCCCTGCCCGTCGCCGGTATTGCCACGACCGCGCCTGCGGTCTTTGACGGCTACCGCCGGCGATGCACTGCCAGCGATGCCTTCAAATGTCACGGTCACGGCACCGAAGGTACCGTGACCGCTTGAAACAATTACTTCAGGGTCAGCGACGACTGGTCGACGGTGACGCCCGGGCCCATCGTCGAGCTGACCGAAACCTTCTGCAGGTAGGTGCCCTTCGAGGTGGCCGGCTTGGCCTTGATCAGGTCCAGCAGCAGCGCGGTCAGGTTCGACTTCAGCGCGTCTTCGGCGAAGTCGGCCTTGCCGATGGTGCAGTGGATGATGCCAGCCTTGTCGGTGCGGTAACGGACCTGACCCGACTTGGCGTTCTTCACGGCTTCACCCGGGTTCGGGGAAACGGTGCCGACCTTCGGGTTCGGCATCAGGCCGCGCGGGCCCAGCACGGTGCCCAGCTTACCGACGACGCGCATGGCGTCCGGGGTCGCGATGACGACGTCGTAGTTCAGATCGCCGGCCTGCATCTTCTCGGCCAGATCATCCATACCGACGGCTTCGGCGCCAGCGGCCAGGGCTTCGTCAGCCTTGGCACCGGCCGGAGCGAACACGGCGACGCGGACCGACTTGCCGGTACCGGCCGGCAGCACGGTGGAGCCACGGACCTGCTGGTCGGACTTCTTCGCATCGACGCCCAGGCGCACAGCGACGTCGATCGACTCGACGAACTTGGCCTTGGTGGCGCTCTTCAGGATGTTGATCGCGTCCTCGAAGGCGTATGCCTTGCCCGGAACGACGGCGGCCTTGATGGCCTTCTCACGCTTGGTCTGTGCCATCTTATTAACCCTCCACCACGAGGCCCATGGAACGGGCAGAGCCAGCGATGGTACGCACGGCGGCGTCCAGATCGGCGGCAGTCAGATCCGGTTCCTTCGCCTTGGCGATCTCTTCCAGCTGCTTACGGGTGACCTTGCCGACCTTCTCGGTATTCGGGCGCTTGGAGCCCGACGAGATGCCAGCGGCCTTCTTCAGCAGGGTGGTGGCCGGGGTGCTCTTGGTGATGAAGGTGAACGTACGGTCCGAGTAGGCCGTGATGATCACCGGAACCGGCAGACCCGGCTCGAGCTTCTGCGTGGCAGCATTGAACGCCTTGCAGAATTCCATGATGTTCAGACCGCGCTGACCCAGCGCAGGACCGACCGGCGGCGAGGGGTTGGCCTGACCGGCCTTCACCTGCAGCTTGATGTAACCGACAACTTTCTTTGCCATGTGAGTGCTCTCCGGGTGCTAGCGCCTTTCGACAACAGGCTCCCCATCGGACCGGGAATCACGCGTCCCGGCATCGCGTTTTGAAATCATGCTGAAGGCCACCTTGCGGCGGCCTCGTCCTGCTGGCTTCCCAGCGGGGAGCCGCGCACTATATCAGGTTTTTTCTTCACATGCCTGAAGCGGCACGTAAACGGAAGAAACCGGGCAAGGCCCGGTTTCTGGTTCCGTAGAGTCGAGCTTGCTCAACTGATCAGCAAAGTCGAGCAAGCTCGACTCTACAAGACAGGTCAGACGGCCTTTTCGACCTGGCCGAACTCGAGCTCGACCGGGGTGGCACGACCGAAGATCAGCACCGAGACGCGCAGACGGCTCTTCTCGTAGTTGACTTCTTCGACGACGCCATTGAAATCGTTGAACGGGCCATCGGTAACGCGGACCATCTGGCCCGGTTCGAACAGCACCTTCGGGCGCGGCTTCTCGACACCTTCCTGAACGCGGTTCAGGATGGCTTCGGCCTCGGAATCGGCGATCGGCAGCGGACGATCGGCGGTACCGCCGATGAAGCCCATCACGCGCGGGGTTTCCTTGACCAGGTGCCAGCTTTCGTTGTCGATGCGCGGAATGCCGGCTTCTTCATGGGTCTCGATCTGGACCAGCACGTAACCCGGGAAAAACTTGCGCTCGGAGCGGCGCTTCTGGCCAGCGCGCATCTCGACCACTTCCTCGGTCGGGACCAGGACGTCGCCGAAGCGCTCTTCCATGCCGTCACGGACGATGCGATCGCGCAGAGCCTGCGCCACCGACTTCTCGAAGCCCGAATAGGCGTGAACGACGTACCAACGCTTCATGCAATTCTCCTTAGCGGCTCAGGAACCACTGAGTCAGTTTCTGGATCAGGAAGTCGAAGCCACCCAGCAACAGGCTGAGGATGAGCACCACGACGATCACGACCCACGTCATGCGGATGGCTTCCTGGCGCGTCGGCCAGACCACCTTGCGCAGTTCAAAGCGCGACTCGGAGAGGAATTCGCGGGTGTCGCGCCCCTTGCCGGTCAGCATGAACACGCCGATACCGCCAACCAGACCGACCACGACCGCCAACGCACGCAGCTGACCTGCCCACGCGCCCAGCTGGGCGGCGCGACCAGAGTCGGCGGAGAACCAGAACCAGACGAACAGACCGGCCAGCACCAGCAGCGATGCGGCGACATACTTGACGATATCTCCACCGTTGGCGGAGTTGTCCTTGGAGTGTTCGATCTTGCTATTCATCAGGCTGTGTCTGCTTTAGCGGCCCAGGCCGCTGGATAAGGTGGGCAGATGGCACGCCAGGAGGGACTCGAACCCCCAACCTGCGGTTTTGGAGACCGCTGCTCTGCCAATTGAGCTACTGGCGTACGTTGAAAACTTGCCTTCCCTTAGACGGCGAAGGCGGACCGAGGTTCCCGGCCCGCCATTCGCGTAACCGGCGGCGCTATGCAACCACCGGTACTGCAGGTTTACTCGATGATCTTCGAGACCACGCCGGCGCCGACGGTACGGCCACCTTCGCGGATGGCGAAGCGCAGGCCTTCGTCCATTGCCACCGGGTTGATCAGGGTGACGACCATCTTGACGTTG
>NZ_JAOCLC010000115.1:0-8271 GCF_029845105.1 Stenotrophomonas sp. GD03654
CTGATGATCGAAGGCCGCAAGCTGGTGCGCTACGACGTGCGCAGCGCAGCCATCACGGCACCAGGTGGCGGCAAGGTCGGCATGACTCTGGGTGAGCTGCAGGTGCTGTACCCCGAGCGCGCTGATGTCGGCCCCGACAAGTACGATGAGAAGGCCCAGCACCTGCGCGTGCGACCGGCGCAGGAAGGCGATGCGGTGATCGACTTCGCACTCGGCGCGGACGGCAGAGTCGGCGCATGGCGGGTCGGGAAGACCCCGCAGGTCGACTATGCCGAAGGCTGTGGCTGATCCTTGATCCACGGCCCAGCCACGCGCGCGGGCCAAGCGTAGAATCGCGGCACCACTGCTGGGGAGTGCTCGATGATCGCCATTGCCATTGCCTGGTTCCTGCTCGGCCTGCTGCTGCTGGCGCTGGGCGGGGACTCCATCGTCAAGGCCGTGTCCGGTCTGGCCCAGCGCTTTGGGGCCAGCGCGTTCACTGCGGGGCTGCTGCTGCTCGGGATAACCACCTCGTTGCCGGAACTGGCGGTCAACGCACGCGCGCTGGCGGTGGGTCAACCGGAGTTGGCACTGGGCAACGCGGTGGGCAGCAGCATCGTCAACCTGGGCCTGACCCTGGCGGTGGCGGCCATGGCTGCACCCCTGCTGCTGCGCGCGCGCCTGCAGACGGTACTGTGGTGGTCGCTGCTGGCGGCCGGCGTGCTGCTGATCCTGTTCGGGCTTGATGGCGGCCTTGCACGCTGGGAAGGCGGCGTACTGCTGGCCGGCTTCATCGTGGTGCAGGTGCTGCTGCTGCGCGGTGGTCGCAGCGAGAGTGAGGAGGTGCAGGTGGCCATTGCCGAATCCGCAGTGAGCCGCACCAGCCTGCCGTTGAACGTGCTGCGGGTGCTGATCGCGGCGCTGGCCCTGTACTGGGGCGCACGCCTGGTAGTGGGGGCCGCAGCGGATTTCGGTGCAGCCCTGGGTTGGACGCCGCTGCTGGTGGGCTTGCTGCCGGTAGCAGTCGGCACCGCATTGCCTGAGGTGGCCACCGCCATCGCTGCCGCACGCCGTGGTCATGGCGACATGGTGCTGGGCCACGTGCTGGGCTCCAGCGTGGTCAACCTGCTGCTGGTGATCGGGGCGATGGCGGTGCTGCAGCCGTTGGCCTTGCCGGCCTCGTTCGTGCGCCTGGAACTGCCGGCGCTGCTGGCGTTCGCGCTGGTGCTGTACCCGATGCTACGCGGCGACCTGAAGATCAGCCGTGGCGAAGGCGCGATCCTGCTGGTCGCGTTCGTCGGCTGGTTCGTGCTGGAACTGCTGCTGGTGGGCGCACCGGTGTTGTAGATCCACGCCATGCGTGGATGCGGTTGATTTCGTGCCGACCAACGGTCGGCACCCACCACCGATCACCCGGTGGGCCAACCTTGGTTGGCACTCGGGGAAAAAGCGCCGACCAAGGTCGGCCTCTACCGGAATTACCGGTTCTGCGTGGTTTCTTCTTCCCGCACCGGCTCCGGCGGCGGCAGCTGCTCCTCGGCGGCACGTTCGTTACCCGGCAGGGTGGGGCGGGTCTCCATCAGCAGCGACAGCGCGGCCTTGGCCATCATGTGTGCGCTGATCGGCGCGGTGATGAACAGGAACACGGTGATCAGCAGCTCGCGTGGCTGCGGGTCCTGGCCGAGGAAGATGTGGTAGCAGACCGAGCACACCAGCACGCAGCCCACGCCCAGCGTGCTGGCCTTGGTCGGTGCGTGCAGGCGCTTGAAGAACGTGGACAGCTTCACCAGGCCCAGTGCGCCGACCAGGATGAAGAAGCAGCCGAACAGCAGCAGGATCGACAGGCCGATCTGGATCGCGGTGATCATTCGACGATGTCCCGGCGCAGCACGAACTTGCTCAGCACCACAGTGCTGCCGAAGCCGAGCATGGCGATGATCAGCGCCGCCTCGAAGTAGATCGGCGAGTTGAGGTACATGCCAAACAGCATGAGCTCGGCGATTGCGGTCACCGACAGCGTGTCCAGCGCGAGAATGCGGTCGGGCACGGTCGGCCCGCGCAGCAGGCGCCAGGTGGCCAGCAGCATCGCTAGGCCGACCACGTGCATGCACACCACCAGGGTGGTCTGGATGACTTCAAAACCGGTCATGGGAAGATCTCCATCAACGGCGCCTCGTAACGGCGCTTGATCGTATCGATCAGGTCCTGTGGGTCCTCCAGGTGCAGCACGTGCACCAGCAGGAACTTGCGGTCGTCGCTGAGCGCGGCCGAGACCGTGCCCGGGGTCAGGGTGATCATGCTGGTCAGCGCGGCGATGCCGTGGATGTTGGCGATGTCCAGCGGCAGCCAGATGAAACCCGGGTGGATGTTCTTCTCCGGGCCCAGTACCTGCAGGGCAACGCGGATGTTGGACATCAGGATGTCCCACAGGGTCACGCACAGCAGTTTCGGCAATGGACGCAGGGTGCCGATGCGGGCGAATTCGCGGTCCAGGCGTGCGGCGAACAGCGGCACCACCAGGCCCAGCAGCAGCCCCAGCACGATCTGGCCGAGGGTGAAGCTGTCGGACATCAGCAGCCAGAACGCCACCACCATGATGCTGAGCATCGGCGAGGGAATCAGGCGACGGAACAGGGAGCGCTGGGCAGTCATGGCTGGCGGATCTCCGGCGTGGTCGCACGCAGCTGCTGCACGTATTCGCTGGGTTGCAGCAGCTGTGCGGCGGTGGCGTCGGTGTAGCGCATCAGCGGTGCTGCGGCCAGGGTCATGCCGATGCCGTAGGCCAGCAGAAGGCAGGCCGCGTAAAGCTCGACCCGGCGCAGGCGGGCCTTGCGCGGCTTCGGTGCTTCCGGATCGACCGGCGGCACGCGCCAGAACAGGCGGATGCCGCCGCGGGTCAGGCCCATGATCACCAGCAGGCTGCTGACCAGCACGGCGGTCCAGACCGGGGCGGTGTACTGCGCCGGCATGCCGGCCAGCAGCGCGGCCTTGGCCAGGAAGCCCGACAGCGGCGGCAGGCCGGCCACCGACACCGCGCCGATCAGGAACAGCACCGCCGGCGTTTCCTTGCCCGGCATCGGCGCGACCACTTCCTTGCGGTCGCTGGCGCCGCCGCGACGGCGGCGGATCAGGTCGGCGATCAGGAACAGCGCTGCAGCGACGAAGCTGCTGTGCGGCAGGTAGTACAGGCCGGCGGAGAGCACCCGCGGCGTGCCCACCGAGAACGCGATGAACAGCGTGGCTGCCGACACGATCACCAGGTACGAGATCAACACGCGCAGGCGGGTCGCGGCCAATGCGCCAAGGCCACCCAGCACCAGCGTTGCCACGCCAGCCCACAGCAGCCAGTCGCGGCCATAGCCGGCCATCGCGCCGGCGTCGTCGCCGAACCACAGCATCTGGATGCGCAGCACCGAGTACAGGCCGACCTTGGTCATGATCGCGAACAGCGCAGCCACGGCGGCCGGTGCGCGCGAATACGCTTCCGGCAGCCACAGGTACAGGGGCATCAGCGCGGCCTTGGCGCAGAACACCAGCAGCAACAGGCCCATCGTCGCCTTCACCAGGGGCAGCTGCGCCGGCGGCACCTCGGCGATGCGCTGCGACAACTCGGCCATGTTCAGCGAACCCAGCGTGGCGTACAGCAGGCCCAGCGCGATCAGGAACAGGGTCGAGGCGGTGACGTTGAACACCACGTAGTGCAGGCCGATGCGCATGCGCAGGCCGCGGCCACCGCTGAGCAGCAGGCCGTAGGAGGCGATCAGCATCACCTCGAAGAACACGAACAGGTTGAAGATGTCGCCGGTCAGGAACGCGCCATTGAGGCCGACCAGCTGGAACTGGAACAGTGCATGGAAGTGCGGTGCGCGGCGGTCCCAGCCCGAGCAGGCGTGCAGCAGGCAGGGAATGGCCAGCAGCAGGGTGGTCAGCAGCATCCACGCCGACAGCCGGTCGGCCACCAGCGCGATGCCCAGCCGCGACGGCCAGTCGCCGAGCAGGTAGACGTTGATGTCACCGCCTGCGGTGTCGGCGAACAACAGGCCGACCACCACCGCCAGCGCTCCCAGCGCGGTCCACGCCACGGCGCGCTGCACCTTCGGCCCATAGCGGCGGTGTTCAACGAACAGCGACAGCGCAGCGCCGAGCAGCGGTACCAGGATCGGCAGGATCACCAGATGATTCATGCGCGGTCCTCGCCCCGGCGCGGCGGTGCATCGTCGTCCGGCTCGTGCGCGTCCACGTGGTCACTGTGGTTGTCGCTGCGGCTGCGCATGGCCAGCACGATGCTGACGGCGGTCATCGCAAAGGCAATGACGATGGCGGTCAGCACCAGCGCCTGTGGCAGCGGATCGGTGTAGTTGCCCAGGTGGCTCTCCACGCCTTCCTGCAGCACCGGCGCCTTGCCCTGCACCACGCGGCCACCGGCGAAGATCAGCAGGTTGGTGGCGTAGGACAGGAAGGTCATGCCGAGGATCACATCGAAGCTGCGCGCGCGCAGCAGCAGGTAGATGCCGATGGCGGTCAGCACGCCGATCGCAGAGGCCAGGGCCAGTTCCATCAGTGCATCTCCCCCGTTCGTGCCGAGCGGCGTTGCAGGTCGATCTCGCCCTTGCGCGCGGTGCGCGTCCGCGAGGGTTTGACGGTGGCCATCATCGACAGCATCAGCATCGCGCCACCGAACACCACCAGGTACACGCCGATATCAAAACCAATCGCGCTGGCCAGCGGTACATCGCCGATCAACGGCAGGTGCAGGTCCAGGTGGCCGCTGGTCAGGAACGGCACGCCGAACAGCATCGACGCGGCGCCACTGAGGATGGCGATCAGCAGGCCGGTACCGATGCAGCGGATGTAGTCGAAGCCGAAGCGTGACTCCACCGAGGCGGTGCCCTGGATCACGTACTGGATCAGCAGCGGCACCGCCAGCACAAGGCCGGCGATGAAGCCGCCGCCCGGCGCGTTGTGGCCGCGCAGGAACAGGAAGATGGAGACCGTCAGGGTCAGCGGGAACATGATCTGGGCCAGATCGGCCGGCACCGGCAGCTTGATCGGCGGACCGGGCATGATCTGCTCCGGCGCCATCCGCGTGCGACGCAGCAGCGCATGCACGACCAATGCGGCAATGCCGAACACGGTGATCTCGCCGAAGGTATCGAAGCCGCGGAAGTCGACCAGGATCACGTTGACCACGTTCTGGCCGTACGCCTCGGGCAGGGCACGGGCAAGCAGCTCGCCGGCCATGGTGTTCGGCGGCAGGGTCATCGCGCTGTAGGCCAGCGCGCCCAGGCCGGCACCGGCCACGATCGCGATCAGCGCATCACGGCGCTTGCGCCAGCGCGGCCGCTCCGGGCCGGACTGTGCCGGCAGGTAGTTCATGCCCAGCAGCATCAGTACCAGGGTCACCATCTCCACCAGCAGCTGGGTCAGCGCCAGGTCCGGTGCGGACAGGAACACGAAGGTCAGCGCCACCATCAGGCCGACGCCGCCGACCAGCAGCACGGCCAGCAGACGCTGCTTGTACATGCGCAGGGTCGCCACCGCGCAGGACATCATCACCAGCCACAACGCCCAGCCCAGCAGCGGTATCGGCTGCGGTCTGGTCCATTCCGGCGAGGCCGGGTTGGCGATGTAGGGCGCGGCGGCGACCACGATCGCCACCAGCACCAGGCCCAGCAGCATGCGCTGCAGGCTGCCGTTGGCGATGCCGGCGGTCAACCGCTGCGCACCGGCCGACAGCAGGTCCAGCTGGTGGTGGAAGACGTTGCGTCCCGGCGTGGTGTTGGTTACCGCATGCAGATCGATCAGCTTGCGCAGGCCGAAGTAGAGGGCCACGCCACCGACCACGCCAGCGGCGCTCATCGCCAGCGGCAGGTTGAAGCCATGCCAGATCGACAGGTTGTACTCGGGCATCGCGCTGCCGAGGATCGAGGCGGCTGCCGCGTGCAATACCGGGGCCACGGTCACGGCCGGGGCGATACCCACCGCCACGCAGATCACCACCAGGATCTCCACCGGCACCTTCATCCAGCGCGGCGGTTCGTGCGGCACGCGGTCCAGGCCATGCGGGCCCTTGCCGAAGAACGTGTCGTGCACGAAGCGCAGGCTGTAGGCCACGCCGAACACACCAGCCAGCAGCGCGGCGATCGACACCGCCGTGCGCATGGTGTCGGTGCCGCCCGCCGAGAGCGCTTCGGCGAACAGCATTTCCTTGGACAGGAAGCCGTTGAGCAGCGGGATGCCGGCCATCGCCAGCGAGGCGATGATCGCCAGCGCGCTGGTGAACGGCATCAGCCTGCGCAGGCCACCCAGCTTGCGCATGTCACGGGTGCCGGTCTCGTGGTCGATGATGCCGGCGGCCATGAACAGCGAGGCCTTGAAGGTGGCGTGGTTGATGATGTGGAACACGCCGGCGACCACCGCCATCGGCGTGGACAGGCCGAACAGCAGGGTGATCAGGCCCAGGTGCGAGATCGTCGAATAGGCCAGCAGGCCCTTCAGGTCATGCTGGAAGATCGCGTTCCAGGCACCGATCAGCAGGGTGATCGCACCGATGCCGCTGACCGTGTAGAAGAACAGATCGCTGCCGGCCAATGCCGGATGCAGGCGCGCCAGCAGGAACACACCGGCCTTCACCATGGTGGCCGAGTGCAGGTAGGCCGACACCGGGGTGGGGGCGGCCATCGCGTGCGGCAGCCAGAAGTGGAACGGGAACTGCGCGCTCTTGGTGAAGATGCCCGCCAGCACCAGGAACAGGGCGTAGGGGTACAGCGCGCTGGCGCGGATCTGCTCGCCGGCGGCCAGCACCACGTCCAGGTCGAAGCTGCCGACGATGCGGCCGATCAGCAGCACGCCGGCCAGCAGCGCCAGGCCGCCGCCGCCGGTGATCACCAGCGCCATCCGCGCGCCCTCGCGCGCGTCCTGGCGGTGCGACCAGAAACCGATCAGCAGGAACGAGCTGATGCTGGTCATTTCCCAGAAGACCATCAGCAGCAACAGGTTGCCCGACAGCACCATGCCCAGCATGGCGCCCATGAACAGCAACAGGTAGGTATAGAAGCGGTGCGCGTTGTCCTGGCTGCTGAGGTAATAGCGCGCATACAGCACCACCAGCGCGCCGATGCCCAGCACCAGCCCCGCGAACATCCAGGCCAGGCCATCCAGGCGCAGGGTGAAGTCCAGGCCGATCTGCGGCAGCCACGGAACCATCGTGCGCACCACCTGGCCATCAAGCACCGATGGGGTCAGCCAGGCGAGGATCGCCAGCCCGCCCAACGGCGCCAGCGCCGCCAGCCAGGCAGCAGTCGAGCGCGAACTACGGGGGAAGGCTGCGACAGCCACTGCCATGAGGAACGGCAGGGCCAGCAGCAGGGGCAGGCTGGGGAGCATGCAGGGAATCCATGATTCACGAGCAGGTCAGGGAGCATAACAGGCTGCCAAATGTCGCCGAAACCCATTGAACAGCGATCAATTGCATGTAACGTGCGCTGATTCATTTTTTCTGCGATGCAGCATGCCGCGCGGATGACCCATCAGGACCCGGTGAGCAGGTCCACCCTACGCCCACGCAGGGACAGCGCAGCCCCTGTCGCACAGGGACCGCCGCCGCTGGGCGGGGCAAGGTGAGGAGGTCACCGCGGCAGGCTGGCAGGCGCGCCGTGCAGTGTCGGTGACGGGATCTGCCCGTTCAGGAAACGAAGGCGTCGACGCGGCGACGCTGGTCAGTAGCGCCAGTCGAGCTTGCGATAGGCCTTGGCCATCACCCACGCCGGGCCGATCAGCAGGTAGGTCAGGTCGGTCAGGAAGCTGGGCTTGCGGCCTTCGAACTTGTGGCCGATGAACTGCGCGATCCAGGCGGCGACGAATACGCCGATGGCCAGCGAGCGCAGGTTGTGCAGGCCGATTTCCGCTTCCAGCAGCCGGCACAGGCAGCCGAACACGAAGAACTGGATGAGCATGCCGATGCCCAGCGGACGCGACAGCTTGTTGTAGAAGCACCACGCGCTGAACATCGCGAACGCCGACCAGATGCCGTATTGGAACCAGGTGATCAGCGGCGGCACGCACCACAGCAGGGCCACCACCGACCACAGGATCGCCGGCACCGCCACCACGTGGATGCGCTGGTTGACCACATTGCGGTGGTCGTCGGAGTAGCTGGCGAAATAGCGGTCGATCGGACGCGCAAGCTCGGTGGATGTCTGCATGCGGCCAGCATACTCCGCCGGGGCCGGGCGGTGAGGGGCGGCGAATGGTGGGCGACGGGGTGGGGCGCACCGGGTCGGCCCGATGGGT